>JANMVO010000219.1:0-3010 GCA_031392805.1 Rhodoferax sp.
CACCGGCAAGGAACTTGCCGCGCACGCTGTGCACTACCTGAGCGACCGACGCGACTGCGCCTTCATCCCCATCAACTGTGGCGCACTGCCCGACGCGCTGATCGAGAGCGAGCTGTTTGGTCACGCCAAAGGTGCGTTCACGGACGCCGACCATGCCCGCATCGGGCTGGTTCGCCAGGCCGAAGGGGGAACTCTTTTCCTGGACGAAGTCGAAGCGCTTTCGGCGCGCGGCCAGGTAATCCTGCTGCGCTTTCTGCAAGACGCATCGTTTCGCCCGATTGGCGAGGAGCAGCTTCGCCACGCGGACGTGCGGGTCATCGCTGCGTCCAATGTCAATCTACACCGATTGGTTGAGCGACACGAGTTTCGCCCCGATCTGCTGTTCCGACTGGACATCCTGTCGATCGAGCTGCCGCCGCTTCGTGATCGCGTCGCCGATATTACGCTGTTGGTCCCGCATCTGCTTGCGAAGGCAGCGCGTTTGGAGGGTGACCATCCCAAGTCACTTTCACCTTCGGCGCTTGACTTGCTTGGCACGCATTCATGGCCTGGCAATGTGCGTGAGTTGGAGCATGTACTGTTGCGAGCCTACTTGGTCAGCGCAGGCGCCATCATTGAGACACATGATTTGCTGAAATGCTCCTCGGCGTTCATTGGCAAGCCGTCCCAAATCGCATTTGTAGATCGGACTCGGCTGCGTGAACTGAAGCTGCTCGCAGTGCGCGAGGTGGAGCGGCGCTTCGTCGAGGTCGCCCTCACGATGACAAACGGCAACATCAGCGAAGCCGCGAGGCTGTGCCAAATGGAGCGGGCGACCTTGAGCAGGATGGCGAAGAAGTATGGCTGCAAATTCCTTGGGCGTGCGTGAGCGATATCGTACGAAGCCTGCTTATCCGATTTGTTGCCAATGCCACAGCATTTTGGATATTTTCGGTTCCCAAGTGAGTTCTGTCGCGTTTGCTGTTAGCCACTGATGAGCGTGATTTTGGCGGGGACGAGTGCCAGTCCCTCAAACTGGACGGATTTGCCCTGCCAATGTATAAAATTGGTCGGCAAAAGACCTCGCGTTGCAGCCCTCCATCATGATCTGACCTTTGCGAATCATATGCATCAATTCGATACCGGCCAGCACACACTTGTCGGCTCGAAATGACTTGAAATTCAGCATCGGTTTGGTGACTCTCTTCACTGCCCGGTGGTCCTGCTCGACCCCCCCGTGCCAGAATGACCTGCTACACCCACCCCTGTTAGTTTAGAGAGCAAAAGAGATAGGTATGAAGATCAACAAGCAACCCAAGGCGCAGATGCACGCAGCCAGGAATCCTGCCGATGCAGGCGCATCGCAAGGAGCCCGAAGGGCGACTGAAGATGCGCCTGCATCGGCGCGGCCATTGCCGCCCGGCATCGACTGCGAAGTCGTGGCAGTTGCCAGGCGTCGGCGCTTTACCAATGCCGACAAGCGTCGCATTGTGCTTGGCGCCGCCGCGTGCACCAAGCCCGGTGAAATCGGTGCACTCATGCGCCGTGAAGGCGCGTACTCATCATCACTGGCCACATGGAGGCGCCAATTCGCCGCAGGTGAGTTGAGCGGCACGGCCTCCAGAAAACGCGGCCCCGCAGCTGACCCCGCCCGCGCCGGGATGCTGCAGCTGGCGCTGGTGACGCGCGAGCGTGACCGGCTGCGGGTTCAGCTCAGCAATGCACAGCTGGTCATCGAAGTCCAAAAAAAAGTTGCCGCGTTGCTGGAGCAACTCGAGCCGGTCACGAAGTCCGCGAGTCCTTGATGGCCGGCGCGCACGAACTGACCCCGACACTTGGCACAAGCGCGGCATGTCGCGCCATGGGCCTGTGGCGTGGTGCTCCCGGCCGGCACCGGGCACGCGCACATCGCGGCGCCTTTGTCGGGCCGCCGCCAGCGCCAGGACCAGCACGCCCACGCTCACCGCTGGCCTTGAGCGAGGCAGAGCAGGCATTGGTGTTGGAAACCCTGTGCAGCGAGCGCTTCGCCGACACCGCCCCAGCAGCGGTGCACGCCACCTTGCTGGATGAAGGCTGTTACTTGGGTTCGGTGCGCACCATGTACCGCTTGCTGGCCGCCAGCGCCAGCAGCGCCGAGCGCCGCCGCCAACGCACCCACCCCGCCTATGCCAAGCCTGAGTTGCTGGCCCTGGCGCCCAACCAGGTCTGGTCGTGGGACATCACCAAACTCAAGGGGCCGGCCAAATGGACTTGCTTTCACCTGTATGTCATCCTGGATATCTTCAGCCGCTACGTCGTAGGCTGGCTGATCGCGCCCCGGGAATGCAACGAATTGGCCCAGCAACTCATTGCTGACACCGTGGCACGCCACGATGTGATGCCGGGCATGCTCACGCTGCATGCTGACCGAGGCACATCCATGCGCTCCAAACCGGTGGCCAGTTTGCTGGTGGACCTGGACGTAGCCAAGAGCCACAGCCGCCCCTACACGTCGGACGACAACCCGTATTCGGAATCACAGTTCAAGACCATGAAATACCGTCCCGACTTCCCGCAGCGCTTTGGCAGCATCGAGGACGCACGCAGCCATTGCCAAACTTTCTTTGCCTGGTACAACGAGCAGCACTGCCACAGCGGCATTGGACACATGACACCGCACAGCGTGCACTATGGGCTCGCGCAGGAAATGCGGGCCACACGTCAAAAAACGCTTGACGCCGCGTTCCTGGCTACGCCCAACCGCTTCAAGGGCATGCGCCCTTGCCTCAAACCCATGCCAACGGCGGCTTGGATCAACCCGCCGACAAAGGAGAATAAAGCCCCTGACAAATCACAAACTTGCACAGTAAATTTATGAAGCAAGGTGTAGCAAAGTCATTGACACGTTCCGGACGAGCAACCTGTTATGCATCCGCAGCTTCGAAAGCCGCTACTGCCACCGAACGATTGACCGCCACAGACTTTCGAAGCGCCTTGATACGTTCGATTTCGTGCATCGTTTGAGCTGAGAAATAAGACTCGCCGCAGCTTG
>JANMVO010000242.1:0-3852 GCA_031392805.1 Rhodoferax sp.
ACGAATTCTCAGGCTCGACTACGGATGGGTAGTCCAGCTTTCGTCGTCATCGTGCCGGAAAAGGATGTGCCCGACCGGGCCTGTGGGGACAAAACATGACAAGTCTTGAAGCACGGTTGGCAAAGCTTGAACAAGCAAAGTACATTGCATCGGCTCGGGTACTTAGCGACGTGGAGCTAGCCGTGAGAGCCACATGGGCGCTTGAGACAAAAGCACCGGGGTGGGAGAAATTGGCTCAAATTCTTGGTCTGCCTGTTGAACAGTTTTCAAAGAAAGAAATCAAATGACCGACCTAAAACAACGCTTGACCCTCTTGGAGGGGGCGCGTAGAAAAGCTGACATCAAGGCGATGAGCGACGATGAATTGGATACGCATATCCGTACACTGGGGGTTGGCTCCCCTGAATGCTATGCCGCCATCGTTGCGCGGGTGTTGCGGCATCCGAGTGCATTTCCTGTGGTGCATGGAGACTGGGGCTGCTGTGTAGTAGCAAACTGACTGTCAATCGGGCAAGCGCAGAAAGACGAGCATTTCAGACTGTCAAGCGTCACAATGTAACTAGGGGGTAGTGCAAATATGACAAGACAATGGAAGAAGATTTCTTTCGACGCCGCCAAGCAACATCCACTTTACGGCGTTCGGAATTGGCTCGCGGTGTTTGCGTTCGGCGTAGTGTTGGGGCCGCTTCGCACTCTTGGTGAGGTATCGAATGCTGCAACTGCGGCGGGCCTCACACTGCCAAAGTTGCTGGCTGCCGACCTTTCGGCGGGTGGATTTGTTACCGGTAGTCTGGTTTTCAGAGTGCTATTGGGTGCACTCCTGTTGTGGCTGCTGTTTTCAAAGCAGCGTCATTTTCGCATCTCCACAATTGCCTTGTTGATACTCCAATGGCCCGCATATTTGGCAATTGTGACGATAACCGGTGGAGCCAAATATCCCGGTTTCGCCGGTGAATTGACCCTTGAGTTGCTCGGTAGCTCATTACTTATTGCTATCTGGGTGGCCTATCTACAGCGGTCTCGCCGAGTACGAGTTACTTTCGAGCACTGTATCGTGTTGGAGGAGACAGGTGCAAGTGCCCACGGGTATGACACGTTAGCGCAGAGGGCCAGTTCCCCGACCGCCACAAACGCCGCTTATGCCAAAGCACTTGCTGAAATCGAAGAAGGCCGATTGGACAAAGGCGTTTGGGCGCGGTCTTTTGCCCAGGCAGAAGGCGATGACGCAAAGGCCAAGGCCGGGTATATCAAGGCCCGCGCCGAATCAATGAAGGATGCTGCGGTATGGGTGGACACGCGGCCACGAAGCGCACAGGGTGCTGGTGTCAAGGTCATGGGGGGTGGGCAACCTCAACCTACAACCGTAACGCCGCCCCCTGTCACAAAGTCGTTTGCGACGAGCCCAATTGAGATTGGTGTGTGGGTGGTCCTCGTCCTGGCTATTTTTGGGTGGTGGCAATGGCAAGAGTACGCCAAGCGGCAGGAGGTGGTGGCAAGGCCGGTTCAAACAGGCCCGGACTGGGACAACGGCGTGATAACTCCACCGGAGAATGCGTCGGCTCAGGATTTGTACATTCAAAAAGTGCGTGCAATTCAAGAGAAAGTAATACAGGGGAAACTCTCGTCAGTTGACGGTGAAACTTCGTTGGAACCGCCCAAAAACCTTGCGCAATGGCCTGGTGCTGAAAGCCTAAAATTGGAGAATTCACAGACTTGGTGGCGCAATGGAACCAAGCAATTCAACGTTCACGTTCAGAACACAACGCCCTACGAATTGACCACTTTAGCCTTAGATTTTGGACAACAGGGCTGCGAAAGCGCTATTGCCCAACGGAGATTTTATGTCTCACTAAGGCAAATTGTTACCCCTGGCTCTCAAGCATTGTTAAGGTTCACGCCGCCATTTGCAGTCAGTGACACGCCGAACAATTGCTTGGTAGTTTCTTCAGCATGGCAGCCTGTCAAGGCCATTCCTGCAAAGGCTCAAGCTGCAAGACTGGCGACGACAACAAATGAAGAATCAGGAAAGGAGCGCGCCCAAAACAAGCAGGTTCAGGCGGACTTGGATGCAATCGCTCAGCGAGCAGTCCGCGACTATCCGTACCTTGATACCCCCGCAGGACAAGAAGTGCTGGACAAAATTGTTAAAAAGCGGGATGAGTTTATCCAACAGGGCCAATACCCGTCCGTGGCGCTGACCAACGCGGTCAATGCCTTTGCACCCGCCAACGCGCCCAGGCCGAACCAGGAAAAAAAGCCATTGCCAGTTCTCGAATCAGGCGACAAAGGCAATCACGCTGGTTTTGACCCAAAATGCCGATGGGTTACGCCGCAGGAATGGTCATGCAAATGAAAGCTCATACTTACCCGGCCCGTGGGCGATAAACCTCATAAAACCTAAACGCGAGGCTAACTCGGAAAGCAACAGGCAAAGCAACGCAGTTCCGACATCTCGGCCATGAGTACGCGCCCAATTAAGCAGCAAAGTGCGCGCCAGAATGGCCGATTGCAAGTGCAGGTTATGGGGCTGGCTTACACCGCGCAAGCGGTATTAAGGCAACAGCTTCGCCGGTGCCAAAAGGTATAGACGAGGAATGTACTGGAAGGAAGTGGTCAATGGCTGACCTGACCGACAAGCAGAAGCGGTTGCTGTGGTACCGCCATCACAAAGAGAGCACCATGGCGTTCAATGCCTGGTGGGAATTTGCCATGGCGCGTCCTTCTTCAGCGTTTCGACAAGCGTCAGTTTCAGTCTTGCCCAGGTTTCCTGAAATACTGCGCGGTCTGGCGTGTGGTGCCAGGACTAGGTCAGGCACCCCGTGCAAATTGCGCAGCCTGTGTCTGAATGGCCGCTGCAATCTCCATGGCGGGATGTCCACCGGGCCGACAACGACCGAGGGCAAGGCGCGTTCAGCGTTGAACGGAAACGCACGAAAGAAGCGAACCCCATGAAATAGGGAAACAAGTTAAGTTTTTGGCGTCTTTTTCCAATGACTTTGGTTATGGTCTCGTTGGCAGTTGGACATACTCATTCATGATTGCGACGCAATGAGCATATGCCCGAACGATGAATCGAATTCGGAACCGGCGCTGCAATGTGAAGGGGTTCTGTTACGTCTTTTTGCGCATTTGTTACGCTGTCAAGCAAGAGGGCGGCATCGCTTGCCGAAGTTGAGGAGATGCATGACGTTTTTAAGGTCGGCATTACTCTGCATTGAATCGCTTGTACTCAGAGATGTTCGGCCCGGTGCCAGGCAAAGTGCTTCTAAGGTTTCCCATGGGCATCGCTGGCATTTACCGCAAGTGGAAGCACCAGGACGGGTGCGACCTGTTCACCTTTGCCATGTTGACCGTGAACGCGGACGGGCACCCGCTTATGCAGCGATTCCACAAGCCTGAAGATGAAAAGCGCATGGTGGTGATTCTTGACCCTGCCGATTGCGGCGAGTGGCTTTCCTGCCCAGTTGCTGAAGCCCCTGCCTTTTTCAAGCAGTGGACTGGCGTCCTTGAGGCGAGCGCTGCACCTTTACCGCCGAGAGTCCCAAAGAGCAGCAGCGTGAGGACAACGGGACCGCCTAAACCAGACGAAGGCGGTCAACTGTTCTAACCTGGCTTTCCCGTCTGGTGCTGGCTACACGGTACAAAAAAGATGTACCAGTGGCTACATGGTGGCTACATGGTGGCTACATGAGAAATAAAAGCCACAAAGTAAAAAGCCCTGTGCTACTAATTTAGTATCTACGGGGCTAGTGTCTGCAAGGCTTGTAAGTGGCTCCTCGACCTGGGCTCGAACCAGGGACCTACGGATTAACAGTCCGGCGCTCTACCAACTGAGCTATCGAGGAACAAGCC
>JANMVO010000248.1:0-7297 GCA_031392805.1 Rhodoferax sp.
GTGGAGCCGACCGCGCCAATGCTTTGACTTTGACTGATTTTTTCGCCTTTTTGCACATTAATTCGGCTCAAATGGGCGTACACCGTTGTGCTCTCCTTGCCGTGGTTGATGATGACCACATTGCCGAAGCCGCTTTGCACACCCGCAAATTCAACCACGCCGTCCCCGACGCTGCGCACAGATGTGCCTGTGGGCGCAGCGTAGTCCACGCCTAGATGGGCTCTCCACGTTTGAAAAATTGGATGCAGTCGCATTTTGAAACCACTGGTAACCCGCGAAAACTCCAGCGGAGACGCAAGGTAAGCGCGATGGAGGCTCTGGCCATCCAGCGTGTAATAAGCGCCCCCCTTTTTTGCGTTTGTGCCGTTTTGACCAAACCACATCGCCTGGTAGGTTTTACCGTTGTTAACGAATTCAGCGCTTGTCACCCGGCCAGTGCGCAGGGGTTCGCCGTCGCCTTCAAGCGCCTCATAGGTGATAGAAAAATGGTCGCCTTTGCGCAGCGCCCGGTGAAAGTCAATATCACCCGAAAATATTTCTACCAGTTGAACTGCAATCGCATCAGGCAAGCGGGCTTCGTCGGTCGCGGCAAACAGTGAAGACTGAATGGTGCCACTGGCCAGCCGTGTTAACGGGGTCAAAGGTGCAGTCTCCAGGCGGGACTTCAGCCCCTGTGGCGTTGTTTCTACCACCAGCCTTGTAAAGCTGCCATCGTCTTGCGGACTCCAGCGCGCTGAGAGTTTGAGCAAAGTATTTTTTGCACTGGCTTCTGCCGTCACACTGCGGCCCGAGCGACCCCAAAGACTGCTGCGCGCATTGGCATCCGTGCGCAGAAAAGCAGCAGCGGCTGGATCGATGACACCCAGGCGCTTGAGCAATGTATCAGCAGTGTCGTTTGCACGGGTTGTGTCAGAGCGATACAGCGTGAACGCGGCTGCGGCTGGCCCATCCGCCAGGGTCAGCGCCTGCCCTTGAAACGGCTCTAAGGACTCAAATACCTGGCGTACAGGCAAGTCGGCAGCGTCTGGCGCAAATGAGGCAATTGCAAAAGCACCGCCCGCGCCGCACAGCGTCATGGCTGCGATCAAAGCCATCAAACGCTTGGGGTGGTCGTGGACCGCCCGGGTGGTAAAAAATAATGCAGCGTTCGCGGAATTGGTCAGACCGTTTGGCAAAAGTGATATCTCCAAGGGATGTCTGCTGGAAAACTGCAGACAGAAAGCCTATTTTCAGAGGCTGCGCAACAACTAAAATTCGGTGTCCATGGCAATGTCAATGGCAAAGACACGCAACAAAGCATGGCGAGTATATCCGGCTGCTTCACCGTGGCCTCTGGAATAACCCTTATGAATCAAGCATTGATCTCCCAATTTCCTGTAACAAATCGCGTTAAAGAAGCGCTCGACCTGACTTTGCGGGGCTGTTCGGAACTGATTCCACAAGACGAATGGCTTAAAAAGCTGGTCCGCTCGGAGGCGACAGGCAAGCCCTTGCGCATCAAACTGGGTTTGGACCCGACCGCGCCCGACATTCACATTGGCCATACTGTGGTGCTCAACAAAATGCGCCAGTTGCAGGATCTGGGCCACACGGTGATTTTTTTGATTGGGGATTTCACCACGCTGATTGGCGACCCGTCCGGGCGCAACACCACACGACCTGCGCTGAGCGCTGAGCAGATCAAGGCCAACGCCGAGACCTATTACAAGCAAGCCTCGATGGTGCTGGACCCAGCCAAAACCGAGATTCGTTACAACAGCGAATGGAGCGATCCGCTGGGCGCGCGCGGCATGATTCAGCTGGCGGCCAAGTACAACGTCGCACGCATGATGGAGCGCGATGATTTTTCAAAGCGTTTCAAGTCCGGCCAGTCCATCAGCGTGCATGAGTTCTTGTACCCGCTGATGCAGGGCTATGACTCGGTTGCCTTGAAATCAGACCTTGAACTGGGCGGAACTGATCAGAAATTCAATTTGCTGGTGGGCCGTCACTTGCAGCAGGAATACGGTCAGGAGCCGCAGTGCATTTTGACCATGCCCCTGCTTGAAGGCCTGGACGGCGTAGAGAAAATGTCCAAAAGCAAAGACAACTACATCGGCATCAGTGAAGACGCCAACACCATGTTTGCCAAGGTGCTCAGTATTTCCGATGGTTTGATGTGGCGCTGGTACGCCTTGTTGAGCTTCAAGTCTGAGGCTGACATCGCCGCGCTAAAGGCCGAAGTAGAGGCGGGGCGCAACCCGAAAGAGGCCAAAGTGGCGCTGGCCAAAGAGATCACCGCGCGGTTTCACTCCTTGGCGGCGGCGGATGCAGCGGAACAAGATTTCATCAACCGTTCGCGTGGCGGCGTGCCGAATGAAATTCCCAATATCACGTTGCGCTTTGAGGAAGGGGCGCTGTCTATGGGCATGGGTGCCCTGCTCAAAATGGCCGGATTGGCTGCGTCTACCGGCGAAGGCAACCGCCTGATCGACGGTGGCGGAGTTCGCCTGGACTCAAGCGGGGTGAGTGACAAAGGCTTGAAGTTGGGCGCTGGCACCTACATTGTGCAGGTGGGCAAGCGCAAGTTCGCGCGGGTGACGTTGGGCTAAGGTTCGGCCTGGTTGTCACGCTGGGTGGCGCAGGAATCAATCAAACCTTGTAGTAATCCCGGTACCAGGCCACAAACCGCGCAATGCCGTCCTGAATACGGGTGCCCGGCACAAAGCCCACCCAGTCATTCAGCGCGTCGGTATTCGCATAAGTGGCTGGAACATCGCCATCTTGTAACGGCAGCAGGCGTTTATCGGCTTTTTTGCCCAATGCGTCTTCAATACAGCCAATGAAGTCGAGCAGGGGAACCGGGTTGTTGTTGCCAATGTTGAACACCCGGTAAGGTGCGTTGCTGGTGGCTGGGTCGGCCAGGCTTGCATCGTACGTGGCGTTGGCTGTGGCCACCCGGTCCAGCACGCGGATAACGCCTTCGACAATATCGTCCACATAGGTGAAGTCGCGCTGCATGTTGCCATGGTTGAACACGTCGATTGGCCGCCCTGCCAGAATTGCCTTGGTAAAAAGAAACAGGGCCATGTCTGGCCGGCCCCAGGGGCCATACACCGTGAAAAACCGCAGGCCGGTGGTGGGCAAGCGAAACAGATGGCTGTAGGTGTGCGCCATCAGCTCGTTGGCTTTTTTGGTGGCGGCATACAGGCTGACCGGGTGGTCCACACTGTCATGCTCGGAAAACGGCATTTTGGTGTTGCCACCGTAGACGCTGGAGCTCGATGCGTACACCAGGTGCTGCACGCCGCTGTGGCGGCAGCCTTCGAGAATGTTGACAAAACCAACGATATTGCTGTCCACATAAGCGTGAGGATTTTGCAAAGAATTACGCACGCCGGCCTGAGCCGCCAGGTGAATGACCCGGTCGAATTTCTCAAAGGCAAACAGCCCGGTCATGCCCGGGCGGTCGCCCACATCCAGCTTGACAAAGCGAAACTTGCCGTGTGGCAGCAGGCGGTTCAGGCGGCTTTGCTTTAGGGTGACGTCGTAATAGTCGTTCAGGTTGTCCAGGCCGACCACCTCATCGCCCCGGGCCAGCAGCCTGAGCGCAGTCGTCATGCCAATAAAGCCAGCCGCGCCTGTTAACAGAATTTTCATTGTCAGAATCTCATGATTTAAAAATAATCAATGATCTTAGCGTGGACACTTGCCTCAACGCTCAGGCGAGATAACCCAGCCGATTGCAAATCTCCAGCGTCGCCACGCTCTGGTTCATGCAGTAGAAGTGCAGGCCGGGCGCGCCACCGGCAAGCAGTTGTTCGCACAAGTCAGTCACCACATCGAGGCCAAATGCTTTGATGGACGCGGCATCGTCGCCAAACGCAAGCAGGCGCAGGCGAATCCAGCGGGGGATCTCGGCACCGCAGGCATCGCTGAATCGTATGAGCTGCGCGCTGCTGGTAATGGGCATGATGCCGGGCACCACGGGCACATTCAACCCACAGGCATCGGTGTCTTCCAGAAAGCGGAAGTAGGCGTCCGGGTTGTAAAAATACTGGGTGATGGCACCGTTGGCTCCCGCTTTGACCTTGGTGGCAAACGCCTGCAGGTCAGCCGCCGGGGAATTGGCCTGCGGATGCATTTCTGGATACGCCGCCACTTCGATATAAAACGCATCGCCCGTCTCGGCGCGGATAAATTCCACCAGATCGCTGGCGAAATGGAATTCGCCGCCGGCACCGTAGCCACTGGGCAAATCACCGCGCAGGGTCACCAGGCGCTTGACGCCCATGGCTTTGAGCGTGGCCAACTGCTCGCGCACCGTGGCCTTGGTGGCGCCCACGCAGGAGAAATGCGAGGCCGCGTCCACACCCTCGGCCAGAATGTCGCGCACCGTGGCAAACGTGCCCGCCTGGGTGGAGCCGCCTGCGCCAAACGTGACGGAGCAAAACTCGGGCTTGAGCGCATAAAGCTGCTGGCGCACGGCCCGCAGTTTCTCCACGCCCTCGGGGGTTTTAGGCGGGAAGAATTCAATGCTGAGGGGAAATGGGTCCGCTTGACGCATGGCGCTGGCTCCGAAAATCGGGGTTGGATCGAGGTTGGTTCGGGGCTGGACCGGGGGCAGAGGTAGCTTGGCGTCAGGTCGCTCAAGGCATTGCATCTGCCAGTTTTAGCGCTGCCACGGCATGCGCAAAAAACTCGCGGTTGCCATCGCCACCCGTGATCGGGCTGTCAAACCAGCCTTGAATTTGCAGGCCCAGTGCGGCGTAAGCGTCGCGAATCCGCCGCTCCACCACGTCGTACATCGCAGCGTCTTTGACGATTCCGCCTTTGCCCACCTGGCCGGGCTGCAACTCAAACTGCGGTTTGACCAGCATCAGCAGCGCCGCACCCGGCTTCAGCAGGGGCACCAATGCAGGCAGCACCAGAGTCTGGGAGATAAAGGACAGGTCACCGACGATCAGGTCAAACGAACCGTCAAAGGAGCCATCAAACGAGCCCTCATGTGGTACGTCAAATGGGACGCCATGCGGGGCATCCAAAGCACTTTTAAAGGCACCGGCAGGCTCCGCAACCTCATTTTCACCATCAAATGTGCCTTTAGCCCTTGTCCTGCATGCATAGTTAGATATTAAATCAGTAGCAACCAGTTCTCGCGCGTTGATCTGCTCCAGTGCCAGCACTTGGGGGTGTTCGCGCAGGGACGGATGCAATTGGCCTTGGCCTACGTCTACACCCACCACCCATTTGGCGCCGTGCTGTAGCAGGCAGTCGGTAAAGCCACCGGTGGATTGGCCCACGTCGAGACAGGTCTTGCCCTCCGCCTTGACACCACTGGCGCGCAGAGCTGCTTCCAGCTTCAAGCCGCCACGCGAGACATAGCGGGCTTCAGCCGCGTCCAGCAGGTCGATTTGAGCATCCTCAGGCAATTCATCGCTGTTTTTGCCGATGCGCTTCCAGGGCGAGTCGGCGCCTGACGCGACACGCCACTGCACACCCGACGCGATGAGCCGTTGGGCCTGTGAGCGGGAAGTGGCAAGCTGGCGTTGCAGCAGGAGCTGGTCGGCTCTCACATGCAGCCCCCACCCCAGCCCTCTCCCGCACGCGGGTGAGGGAGTGAACAGCGTTGCTGGAACCTCATGATTGCCGCACCCGGCCCTCTCCTGCAGGCGCGGGAGTGAGGGGGCAGCCTTGCAGTCGGCCTTGCATCAGTAGCGGTAGCTGTCGGCCTTGTACGGGCCAGCCTTGCTCACGCCAATGTAGGCGGCTTGCTCGTCGCTGAGCTCGGTCAGCATGGCACCGACTTTCTTCAAGTGCAAACGCGCGACTTTTTCGTCAAGATGCTTGGGCAACACGTACACCTTGCCGACCTTGTACTCTTTGGGCTTGGTGAACAGCTCGATCTGCGCGATGGTCTGGTTGGCAAAGCTGGACGACATCACAAAGCTGGGGTGGCCGGTGCCGCAGCCCAGGTTCACCAAACGGCCTTTGGCCAGCAGGATGATGCGCTTGCTTGGTGTTTTTCCCTTGGCCGGGAAGATCACGTGGTCGACTTGCGGCTTGATCTCCTCCCACTTGCATTTTTCCAGCGAGGCCACGTCGATTTCATTGTCAAAGTGACCAATGTTGCAGACGATGGCCTGGTTTTTCATGGCCGCCATGTGCTTGTAGGTGATGACGCTTTTATTGCCGGTGGCGGAGACAAAAATGTCCGCCTTGTCGGCGGCGTATTCCATGGTCACCACCTTGTAGCCTTCCATGGCGGCTTGCAGCGCGTTGATCGGGTCCACCTCGGTCACCCAGACCTGGGCGCTCAAGGCACGCAGGGCCTGGGCGCTGCCCTTGCCCACATCGCCATAACCGGCCACACAAGCCACCTTGCCGGCAATCATCACGTCGGTCGCGCGCTTGATGGCATCGACCAAGGACTCGCGGCAGCCGTACAGGTTGTCAAACTTGCTCTTGGTGACGGAATCATTCACGTTGATGGCGCGCAGGGCCAGTTCGCCTTTGGCCGACATTTCGTTCAAGCGCAGCACGCCGGTGGTGGTTTCTTCGGTCACGCCGATGATGTTTTTCAGGCGGCGGCTGTACCAGGTGGGGTCTACTTTGAGCTTGGCCTTGATGGCGTTGAACAGGCAGATTTCTTCTTCGCTGCCGGGCTTGGCCAGCACTTTGAGGTCTTTCTCGGCCTTGGTGCCCAGGTGCATCAGCAGCGTAGCGTCGCCGCCGTCGTCCAGAATCATGTTGGGGCCTTCGGCCGCGCTGCCTTTTTTGCCGCTGAATTCGAAGATGCGATGGGTGTAGTCCCAGTAGTCGGTCAGGTTCTCGCCCTTGTAGGCGAACACCGGCGTGCCCGCAGCCACCAGGGCGGCGGCAGCGTGGTCTTGGGTGCTGAAAATGTTGCACGAGGCCCAACGCACTTCGGCACCCAGGGCTTGCAGCGTCTCGACCAGCACGCCGGTCTGAATCGTCATGTGCAGGCTGCCGGTGATGCGCGCGCCTTTGAGCGGCTGCGCCTTGGCGAATTCTTCGCGGATCGACATCAGGCCGGGCATCTCGGTCTCGGCAATGTTCAGCTCTTTGCGGCCCCAGGCGGCAAGGCTCAGGTCGGCGATTTCATAATCCTGGTTTTTGATGGGTTTCAATACGGCGTTCATGGCTCACTCCACAGGTTAATTTGAGAAGACCACAGGGCTGCGCGGTGAGCCCGTAAACGGCTCGGATGAAACTCTGGGGAGAGGCTCACCACACGGACCAGTGGGTGAGCGCGGTTAACTTGACTGAACTTTTATGTGCTGCAGCGCTTTGCTTG
>JANMVO010000625.1:0-2862 GCA_031392805.1 Rhodoferax sp.
CACCATTTCTTGCTCCAGCTGGGCAAAGGTAATGTTGGGGTTGACCACCACGGGGCGCATGGCGGTCAAGTCGCCAATGGCTTCAAAGATGCGCACGGCGTCAAACACGCGAAAGCTGTCTTTGGGGTCGCCATCAAAGTCACACAGGCGGGTAGCGCGACCCAGCATCTGGTCAAACAAGATGCGGCTGTTGACCTGGCGCAGGAACACCAGGTTGCAGATTTCGGGCACGTCGATGCCGGTGGTGAGCAAGTCCACGGTGACCGCCACATTGGGCAAGCGTTCGTTTTTGAAGCGACGAATCAGCTCCAGCGGCTCGTCGGCATTGCCGGTGATTTTGATGACGGCGTCGTCTTCTACGCTGCCGTATTGGGTTTGGAAAGCGTCTTTGAGAACGTCCACCACGAGGTCGGCATGGTCGGTGTTGACGCAGAAGATCAGGGTTTTGCGCTGGCCCGTGGGGTCTATCTCTTGCGCCAGGTAGTTGCAAATAGCCTGGTTAAAGGGGCGGGTGATGACCTTGCGGTTGAAGTCTTCCACATTCAGGTTGATGTCGTCCGGCGCTTTGAACAGCTCAATTTGGTTGCGCCCGGTGTCATACACCTTGAGCTCTTCGCCCACTTTCCAGTGCATGCCGTTTTCCGAGAGCTCGGTATAGATTTGGATGGGGGGCTCGTAGTCCACCAGATAGCCATCGACCACGGCTTCGCGATAGCTGTAGGTATAGACCGGCGGGCCAAAAATCTCGGTGGTGTGCAGTGCGGGCGTGGCGGTGAGGCCGATCTTGACGGCGTCAAAGTAGTCGAGCACACGGCGGTATTTGGAGACGTAGTCGTCAAAGCCGCGAAAGCTGAGCTCCGTGTCGGACATTTCGCGGTCTAGCGTGTAGCCACGGTGGCATTCGTCAATCACCACGCAGTCGTATTGGTCTACCGTGGGCGGGGCCACGCCGTCTGCGGGGAAGAGCACGCGGCGCATCATGCCCTGCACGGTGGCAATGTGGACGGCGGTGTCATCGTCTGGCGACTGCGCTTCCAGCTCTTTGATGCCGAAGATGTCGGCAAAGGTTTGCAGGCGCTCCATGCGCGTGTCTTTGAACGAGTTGGCGGCCTGCTCGCCCAAGGCGGAGCGGTCCACCAAAAACAGAATGCGGCGAAAGCGCTGGGCCTTGAGCAGGCGGTAGATCAGCGCAATGCAGGTCTTGGTCTTGCCGGTGCCGGTGGCCATGGCCAGCAAGATTTCGCGTTGGCCCTGGCCTATGCGTTTCTCGGTTTCACGAATAGCGGTTTGCTGGTAGGGCCGCAGCGGAAAGCCAAAGTTGAACGCCGTGTTGTCCAGTTGCGTATGCGCGCGGCCTGCATCGGTTTGCAGCAGGCTTTTGAGGCCATCGGGGCTGTACCAGCCGTCCAAAGCCTGGCTGCGGTTTTCCGTTTGGCGCAAGTCACAAAACCAGATGCCGCTTTTGGTGGCGAGTTGGCGCAAGTAGGGCCTGCCGTTGGCAGAGAAAACAAAAGGAATGCGGTGCTCCGACTGCTCGCCCCAGTTGCGTTCATGGAGCTGTGTTTCTGCCGTGGCGGTAAAGGTGCGGCTATAGCGCTTGGCTTGCTGTAAGGCACCGGATACATCGACGTTTTTGCGCTTGGCCTCCACCATTGCCATGGGCGTGAGGCCCTGGAACAGCACGTAGTCAGCAGAGTAGCCGTCACACGGCCATTCAGCAATGGCTATATTGCGGCCCCGTTGCGGACGGGTGCCCTTGCTGTAACGCAGGGTGGGGGTGTCTGCCTCCCAGCCCGCCTGGCGCAACTGTTCGTCGATGATGCGGCGGGTTTCGGCTTCGTCTAGCTGAACTTGGGTGGCTGCGGTGGCGGCAGACCGCAAGAAGTTATTGAACTGGGCCGTGGGCGCTGCAACTGCGGCGGCTTGCATGACCGCCAGTTGTTCGGCAAGCAGTGCCTTGTCTCTGTCTGACTCCGTCGCAAGCTGCTCCCAGATGCCGCGCTCTTCGCTGAGTGATGACAGCTGGGTTTTGGTGGATTGCAACTCGTTGCTGACCTGCTCTTGTTGCGACTGAAAGGTGGCGACCGCTTGCCGTAACTGGGCTAGCTCAGCGCGCAATTCACCGCTTTCGTCAGCCGGTGCTTGTGGGGGCACAAATGGGCCAGACCGATAGGCCGCGTCTTTGAATGTGCGGTGAAACCACAGGCAGAGCTGCCAGCAAAGCTTGAGCGTAGACAGTGCGGCGGCGTGGTCGCCCTGCAATGCATGGTTTGCCGCGTTGCCGGTAACGCGGATTTGATCGAAGACTTGTTTGACTTCCTTGGGCAGAATACCTTCGCCTTGCAGGCGGCGAATAAGCTCGTATTGGGTCTCTTCCGGGTTGGTATAAAGGCCCGTGCGCGCCGCCAATGACTGGGCCAGCAGCTCTGAAAACTGGCGCAGCTTGAGCAGGCTGGTGTTTGGGTCTTCTGCAAAATACCGCTCGGCCAAGGCCCCCAAACGCCAAAGCTGCTCCTCATAGGCGCGCAGCATGTCAAAGTTCGAACGAATGTTATTTTTCATTGGGCGAAGTTACTGGTCCTTGTGCGGATGCATATTGGGTAAGGCCAGATAGGCTGTGATTTTGCCTTTCAATAGGGTGGATTTCAAAAAGCAACATGGTCTGATTCGCAATAGGCGGGCATGTCATAGGCGTTGTCCGAATGCCGAAGGTCCACTCACCCCAATCACCAAGCTCTGCGTCGCCCGCGTCGCCGCCACATAAAACACCCGCGCGGCCTCCTGCTCATCCTCGCCCGCAGCAGGCATATGTCCCACGCCAGGCAACGCCACCACAGGAAACTCAAGGCCCTTGCTCGCATG
>JANMVO010000313.1:0-4230 GCA_031392805.1 Rhodoferax sp.
TGGCCAACTGGTTGAGTCCATGCGCTTCTTTGCGGAGCGCATGAAAATACTGGTGGAGCCCACCGGCGCGCTCGGCTTTGCGGCGGCATGGCACGCGGGTTTGCCGCTTCAAGGCAAACGCATTGGCGTGATTGTGAGCGGGGGCAATGTGGATTTGAAGCGCTTTGCAGACTTGCTCAGCAACCAATAAAGGCGCGTCAGAATTTTTCGGGCGCCCTGAATTCCTGACGCGCTTTTGGCGACTGCCGCCTCCCTTAAACTACACACCACCTGCGGGATCCGGGCAAGGCTTGAAAATTCATGGCCCCCCATGCATGCCACACTTTCGTGGCACTATTGGCCCCGCAGAATTCAGTTCATGCAACCCTCAACAACGCAACAGGAGATATCCATATGAGCAAGGCAATCCGCATCGAGCGCAACGGTGGCCCCGAAGAACTCAAGCTGGTCGATGTGACGGTGGGCGAGCCCGGCGCAGGCGAGATTCGCATCCGCCACAAAGCCATAGGCCTGAACTACATTGACGTGTACCAGCGCAGCGGGCTCTACGCTTTTCCCATGCCGCTGCACTTGGGCATGGAAGCCTCGGGCGTGGTGGAAGCCGTGGGCGACGGTGTGACGCATCTGAAGGTGGGCGACCGCGCCGCCTATGCCAGCAACCCGCCGGGCAGTTACAGCGAGGTGCGCGTGATGCCCGCCAAGTGCGTTTGCAAGCTGCCCGACGCGATCTCGTTTGAGACCGGTGCCGCCATGATGCTCAAGGGCCTGACCGCGCAGTATTTGCTCAAGCGCACCTTGCCCCAGGGCGGGCTGAAAGCAGGCGACTTTGTGCTGTTTCACGCCGCTGCGGGCGGTGTGGGCCTGATTGCCTGCCAGTGGGCCAAGGCGCTGGGCTACCAGTTGATTGGCACGGCAGGCTCGGACGCCAAATGCGCGCTGGCCAAAGAGTATGGCGCGGCGCACGCCATCAATTACGCGACTGAGGATTTTCTTGCGCGCGTGAAAGAAATCACGGGCGGCAAGGGCGTCAAAGTGGTGTACGACTCTGTTGGCAAGGACACCTGGGACAAGTCGCTCGATTGTCTGCAGCCATTTGGCCTGATGGCCAGCTTTGGCAATGCGTCGGGTCCGGTGGCACCGTTTGCGCCCGGCATTCTGGGTGGCAAGGGCTCGATCTACGTGACGCGCCAGACCCTGTTCACCCACATCGCCACGCGCGAGACCACCCAGACCATGGCAGACGAGCTGTTCGCCATGGTGCAAAGCGGCGCAGTGAAAATTCGCATCGACCAGCTCTTCCCGTTGGCTGACGTGCAGGCGGCGCACCGCGCACTTGAGGCGCGCAACACCACGGGTTGCACCATCCTGACGCTGTGACGGCCTGAGGCAACCGCCCAATTACTTCCCCAGCATCTCCGCCGGGTGCATCTGCCCCTGCGTGCCCGGCATGTAGCCTTTGCCGTCGCGACCCCCCTTGGTGCCCGCTATTTGCCAGGCGGTGCGCTGGTTCACCAGGCGGGCCAGGAACTCCAGCTCTTCGTCAGTGTGGTTGATGGCTGCGGCTGGGGTCAGCAAACGCCCGGCTTTGGGCTCTACTTCGCCCCAGAAGGCTTGGTGATAGCTGGCCTGGCTTAGCACCCGGTCAGTACCAGCACCTACGTCCACCGTCCCATAGCAATTGCAAAAGTAGCTGCGACCGTTCTGGTTGGCAAATATCTCGGTGTAGACGCCAGTGCCGCGAATTCCGGCGGTGAGGATTGGCGTGATGATCTGACGGCTGGTTCCCCTGCCCCAGACGCTGGCGACCGCCCCGGTGAGAAGGCGCAGCACACTGACCGCATTGAGTGTGCTGCCGCGCTCGACAACCATGCTGGTGTTCTGGCGCACTTGAAACGACGAATTGCCCAACACAAAAATCAGGTTCGATCCAGGCCCGGTTTCCAGCTTGTCACCGGTTTGAATGGTTTGTTGGGGCCTCAAGCGCACGCCATTGACGAAAGCATCACCCAACATTTCCACGATGTTGCTTTGCGATTGTGCCTGCGCGCCAGCAAAGCCGCCCATGGCGGTCCAGGCGGCGGCGGCTTTGACAAAGCTGCGGCGCTGGAACCACAGCACTTCATCTTCTGAGCGGCCTTGCAAAAAATGTCGGGTCATGCGGGTTCTCCGGGAGGTGCCTCAAAGGTGGCTTGATAGGTGAAATAGATCGACGTGAAAAACATGGCGGCGAGCAGCATGGCCACGGGGAACATTGCCGCCCCCGCTGCATTTGGCCCGCCGATGCCTGTGGCAACCAGGGTAACGCCCATGCCAACCACCGCAAACACAGCCATCCAGGCCAGCCCGAAGACTGTCAACGCCCCAAAATTGCGAAGGCAGGCAACCAGGCTGAAGAACAGACTTTTAACCGGTGCTACGCCATGCCAGTGAACCAGTGCGGGTGCGTGCCAGAACAGCAGCGACAAGGGCAGGTACAGCGCGGTGCTGACCCACATGGCGGTCTGAAACTCGGGTGCCATGACCGTTTCGCGTGACAGCGTCCCACCGACGAGGTACAGGCGGGCAAAACCACCACCATCGATCAAGGCCGAGATGCCCATGACCATCAGGAACCCCAGGGCATAGAGGGCACCAAGCAACAGCATGGCCCGCATCCGCTGCTGGCCCGCTCGAAACGCGCTAATCAAAATGGATGGCATGGGGAACTTGCCTTTTGTTGCCTCTTGTGTTGCCGCCATCAGACCCAGCGTGGCAGCGGGCAACAGGCCCAGCGCGAGCGCGTTGCCGATCAGCGGCACCATGCTCAGCACCGACATGGCGGCCATGAACATGAAAAACAATCCAGCCAGCGCCAGTGGTTGCCTGAAAAAAGTTTTTATGCCCAGTTTGACCCATTGAATGCCGGTGCGTGCGGGGACGATGTTCAATTTCATGGTGAAGCGGCTGTGGCCGCGTGATGAGTTCAGTTAACAGTTCAGATGGGAGTTCCATCAGGAATTCAATCGGGCCCACGCCATTGGCAAGCCCATCTCGCATTGTGTCCGCAATGCCATTGTGTGCGAAATTTCAGGCGGCACCAGTGACCAGGGCGGGGAAAGCAGCCCGCTGGCGCAGCACCCGCTCAAAGTGCGCCGGGTCATGGGCTTGCAGCACGGCAGCCTCGCGCGGCAGGTGATAGTCCCACAGCCGGGATATCCAGAAGCGCAGGGCAGCGGCACGCAGCATGGCGGGCAGGCACTGGCGCTCCGCTGCGCTCAAAGGGCGCACGGCGTTATAGGCGCGTATCAGGCTGGCAGTACGCGCCTCGCAACTGGCACCGGTGGCCAGGTCAATGCACCAGTCGTTCAGGCAGACGGCAAGGTCGAATACCCAAGTGTCTACACCGGCAAAATAGAAGTCGAAAAAGCCGGTGAGGGCAGGCATGCGGTCAATGTGAACATCAACGCCTGCGTCCACGCAAACGTCAACAGTCGGCTGGCGCACCTCAAACATCACGTTGTCACGAAACAGGTCCGCATGAATCGGCCCCCGGGGCAACGCCGCGTAAATTGAAGAAGCGGCAATATGGTTTTGGTATGCCATCTCGCCCTGCAGCAGCGTGGCCTGCGCCGGATGGAGGTAGGGAAGGATCAGCGGAGCGGTCTCATTCCACCAGTTCAAGGCTCGAAGATTGGGTTGCGTCATCGGGAAGTCGCACCCTGCAAGATGCATTTTTGCCAGCATGCTGCCCACGGCAGCGCAATGTGCGGGTGTGGGCGATAGCTGGCTACTGCCTTTGAGCCGGTTCACCACGGTCGCCGGTTTGCAATTGACGGTGTAGAACAGATCGCCCCGGGCGTCGGCGGCGGGCTCGGGCACCGGCACGCCGTGCACAGCCAGGTGCTTCATCAGGCGCAGGTAAAAAGGCAACTGTTCTGCGGTCAGACGCTCGAACAGGGTCAGCACATACGCGCCCATATTTGTGGTGACGAAGTAGTTGGTGTTCTCAATACCCCCCGCGCAGCCCTCCATGGATTGGAGTTGCCCCAGGTTGAGACGCTTCAGGAGTGCACAGGCCTCATCGAATGAGACTTCGGTGTAGACCGCCATAAATCAAAAAGCCAAAATCAAGAACCCAAGATCAAAAACCCAGCACTTTCCAGGCACGTGTGCCGGTAACGGGCTGCACGTCATAGGCGGGCATGCCGCCTTTGGGTTGAACGGTGATGCTGCGGGTCTCACCACCGACAC
>JANMVO010000364.1:0-1568 GCA_031392805.1 Rhodoferax sp.
TTGTCCGGGCGGGCGGCCTTTGGGGTTGCCTGTTTCCCCGGGCTTCCACCGGCTGATTTTCTTTTCAGTCATTTTTTTGTTTTCCTTTTGTTGAATCAGGCCAGCGGCGGGCTTTGGTGCTTGTCGCACTGGCACCGGATACCCAGCCCCAAGCGGCACCCTGTCGCCATCCATAAGCCCCACAGCGTCACGTCCAAGCGGTGAATGCAGGTCTGGCAGGTCATGGCGCCCCCAGCTCTCGCAGCACGTCGCGCAGGTCACGCGCAACAAAGGCCACGCCACCAGCCCCACGGATTCGCTCCAGGAACACTGCCTGTTCCGGTCGCAGGCGTCCAGCTTGGGCCTTCACTTCCACACCCAGCAGGCGGCCATCGCGTAGTTGTCCCAAAACATCAGGGCAGCCCGTGAAGCCGAACCGAACGAACCGGCCACCCATGCGGGCAGCCCCACTGTTCATCCTCTCGCACCAGGCCACGGCGGAATGTGTGTTCAGTGCCTTCAGGACTTCCACCAGCGCGGCAGCTTCGGGGCGGTCATTGATGCGCGGGGTCTGTTGCTCCAGTCCGAATAAATCAGTCATTGCAACCCCCGAATAATTCCCCCGATTTCTTCCCACCCCTCCTATAGGGGGTGTGGGAATTTCGGGAAAGTTCGCTAAATCCCCAAATAGTGCTTTTCGGGAATTTCGGGAAAGTCAAACCAGCCATATCCACCCCTGATTGAAACCAAGCAACCCCTTTGCTATCAGGTCTTGGATGGCTCTTTTGGCGCGTTCAGACTTGCGCTTTTCCTCTACGGTGATAAGGCGACTTGCGGCAACGGTCAGGGCATCATCAATCGATATGCAGTGTGACAGTGCAGGCGCTCCAGGCTTGCCACTTACGCCAGTCTTGAATAGCGGCCTCAAGGCGTCCAGAATCAGGCGCTGATTTGAGCCCCCCGACAACTTCGCACGGACTTCACGCGGCCCGTTATCGGCCACCACCACGCACGATGTAACGGCGTCCCCATAGTCATCAGTGCCCAGCGTTTCAATGTGCAGCTTGAACGGATGTGCATCACCGTCTTGTCCGTCTTTGGCCTTTGCTACCTTCCATTCGCGACGGTCACCATCACGCGAGACTTCCACGGCGGCATCAAGCGCAGCGAAAAGCGAACTGTGACCACGTAGCCCCTTGGTCGCATCCTTGCCCGTGTGATGCACCAGCACCACCAGCCCGCCCGTGAGGCTTTGCAGTCGCTTTGCGGCCTCCAGAATCTCGCCCATGTCCTTGGAACTGTTTTCATCAGCGGTCGGGGCGGCCCGGTTCAGCGTGTCCAGAAACACCACAGCGCCAGCAGGCACCACGGCGGCCAAGTCTTTCACGTCCCGCGGCTCTGCCAGCTTGAACGGCTGCAACACCATATGCAAGCAATCCGGCAGGGCGCGGCCCGCGTGCGCTTCCCATGCGGCCACTCGCAACTTGAAACCGCCTTCACCTTCAAGGGCGGCATACACCACGGGCGCGGCATCCACCCGGCAATCAAACCAGCGGCGGCCCTCTGCAATGGCGGTGGCCATATCCAGC
>JANMVO010000391.1:0-5711 GCA_031392805.1 Rhodoferax sp.
CCTGAGCCGCAACAAGGACGAGCTGCTGGTCGAATACGCCACCTACCAAATGAACAGCCAGCTCTTTGTGCAGAAATACCAGCTCTACCTGCCAGAACGCGAGGAACTGCGGCGCGAGCTGGAGCTGACTTTGCGCGAAGCGGGTGCTGCCGACGAATGGTTACTATGACTTTAGTAGCTGCTTTCGAAATGAGTACGGGGGCTGGAGGCCGATTTGGCATAGATTTTAGGTGTCAGCAGCCGTTTGGCCTGTGTTTGGCTGCTGCGTTGAAAGTGGGGGCGGTATGAGCGCGGGTTTGCGGACTGGGTACAAGCAGAGCGAGGTGGGGGTGATTCCGGAGGATTGGGATGTGAAACGGATCGCTGACATTGCATCTGTTGGCTCTGGCGGCACACCTCGCCGTGAAGTGGCCGCGTATTGGGGTGGCTCAATTCCATGGATCACCACTTCCCAAGTTGACTTTGGTGCGATCTCCGAGGCGGATCAATTTATCACCGATGAAGGACTCCAAAATTCCCCCGCCAAGTTGCTCCCACCCGGTACGTTGCTGATGGCACTTTACGGCCAAGGTAAGACACGCGGGAAAGTTGGTGTACTGGCTATGCAGGCGGCGACAAATCAAGCCTGCGCTTCCATCTCACTTTATGAAGGAGTTTCGCGGGAATTTGTGCTCCATTTCTTGACTAGCCGATATGAGCAAATACGCAACTCCAGCAATTCTGGAAGTCAAGAGAATCTGAACGGGAACATTGTCAAAGGCACTTTGATCGCGCTCCCACCGCTCCCCGAACAACGCGCCATCGCGGCGGCGTTGAGTGATGTGGATGCGCTGCTGGGCGGGCTGGATAGTCTCATCGCCAAGAAGCAGGGCCTCAAAGTAGCCGCCATGCAGCAACTCCTCACCGGCCAAACCCGCCTCCCCGGGTTCAGTGGGGAGTGGGAGGTGAAGCGGTTGGGGGAAGTCTTCATCATCTCCGCCGGGAAGGCGAAGAGCGAGCACGTCGTGATTGGTGGACGATATTGGGTGGTTGATATGGGCTCTGTTTCCACCAGTGGAAAGCTCATAGTTTCTAAGACCACCAATTTTTACGGCGACTTCCTTCGTATTGGCGACCTCGTAATGCCGAAGGATGACATTGGCGGGGGTGGCATTATTGGGCGGGTCGGATTCATCAACGCAGACGAGACCTATGTTCTGGGTGATCACGTTTACAGACTTCTCGCAATTCGAGGCATGCCGCTCTTTTTGTCGTACGTAATAAACGCGCACAAGACAAACAGTGCACTCCGCAAGAAGGTCATCGGATCAGCTCAACTGGGATTGGGTCGAAAGAGCGTTGAGGACCAAGAAATTCCTTTCCCACCCGAGGATGAACAAACCGCCATCGCCGCCATCCTCTCCGACATGGACACCGAACTCGCCGCCCTGCAAGCCCGCCGCAGCAAAACCCAAGCCCTCAAGCAGGCCATGATGCAGGAGCTGCTGACCGGCAGAATTCGACTTGTGCGAGTGCGCACTTAGAGAAGAGGCCACCCGTAGATTGAAGATAATATTTTCAATCAATGGCGTTAAGTGATTGTTTTAAATAGTGTTTTTACTATAGAGTCAACATGTTGTTTACCTTTTAGTAAAGATAGTGTGACCCATGGCTGCATTTAATCACTTCGACCTTGCGCTGCTAAACCCCGCTTTTGACTCCCCGCTGGTCGATGTGTTGACCGAGCTGGAGCACCTGCGCCGCCTCAAGCTGGCGGGTACCACACCGGCGCCGGTTTTCTTTCAGCTCAAGCACATATTCCACATGCTGGAGAGTCTGGCTTCGGCACGCATAGAGGGCAACCACACCACGCTGGCCGACTATGTGGAGAGTTCGCTGGAAGGCACTGCCACGGCGGGCGATCAACTCTCGGAGATCGCCAATATTGAAGAGGCCATGGCCTATGTCGAATCCGCAGTCCAGCCGGGCACCGAGGTGTCCGAGCATTTCATTCGCGAGCTACACGCCCTGGCCGTGCGCAACTTGGTGCGCGAGGGGGACGCAACCCCCGGCGCTTACCGGGTGGGGCAGGTGCAAATCGCCCAGTCAGCGCACTTGCCGCCAGACGGCTTGCTGGTGGGTGGCTATATGCAAGCGCTGGTGGCCTTCATTAACCAGGCCGATGCGCCCAAGTACGACCTGATCAAGGTGGCGCTGGCACACCACCGCTTTGGCTGGATACACCCCTTTGGCAACGGCAATGGGCGGGTGGTGCGCTTGTTGACCTATGCGCTGATGATCAAGTACGGCTTCAACGTCAAGGCCGGAGGCCGGGTGTTGAACCCCACAGCGGTGTTTTGCAGTGACCGCGACCGTTATTACGCCATGCTGGCCTGCGCCGATTTGGGCACCCCGACGGGTCTGGAGCAGTGGTGTTTGTATGTATTGCAGGGCGTGTTGGTAGAACTGAACAAGGTGGACCAGCTCACCCAATACGATTACCTGAAGAGCAAAATTTTGGTGCCTGCGCTTAGCTTTGCGCGCAGCCGGGCCTTGATCACCGCGCAAGAAGAAGCGGTGCTGCTTTCCACCGTGAAATCTGGTGTTGCCAAGGCGGCTGACCTGAGCGCGGCCATGCCTGGCATGAGCGCAGCGCAACGCACCTATCAAATCAAGAAACTGGTGGAGCGCAAGATGTTGCACCCGATTGCGCCCAGCGCACGCCAATACACCCTGGGCTTTGACAACAGCTACCTCATGCGCGGGGTGATTCATGCGCTTTCGCAGGAGAGTTTTATTTCTGCGCCTCTCACAGGGCAAGACCGTACCCCATGACCGAACAAACCCGCTCTGAGCGCAAGACGCAAAACCGCGTCATCGACCTGTTCACCAACCCGGCGCGGCCTGACGGCCTGGGCTACCGCTATTTGGGCGAGTGGAACAAGCGAGAGGGCAACCGGTCCATTGAGGCCGATCTGTTGCGGGGCAACCTGGCAGCGCGTGGCTACTCGCCCGCCCATATTTCTGCCGCCCTGCAAAAGCTGGAAGCGGCAAGCGACACCACCGGCATCACGCTGTACCAGGCCAACCTGCGCACCTACCAATGCCTGCGCTACGGCGTGCAGGTTCAAATTGCGGCGGGTGACGTACACAAAACCGTTGATTTGATCGACTGGGTGAACCCTGAGAAGAACGACTTTGCGCTGGCCGAAGAGGTAACGCTCAAAGGCGGCTACGAGCGCCGCCCGGACATCGTTCTGTACATCAACGGCATTGCCATGGTGGTGATTGAGCTCAAGCGCAGCTCGGTAGAGTTGGCAGACGGCGTGCGCCAGCTCATCACCAACCAGGAAGCCATTTTCAACAAAGGCTTTTTCAGCACCGTGCAAATGGTGCTGGCGGGGAACGACTCGCAAGGCTTGCGCATGGGCACCACCGGCACGCCGGAGCAGTTTTTTGTGGAGTGGAAAGACGAAGTGCCGCTAGCGGCTGGCGCGACACCCGCCGCCGGGGCGCTGCTGGACCGGCCACTGGCGCAGTTGTGCGACAAGGCGCGGCTGTTGGACCTGGTACGCAACTTCATCATTTTCGACGGTGGCCAAAAGAAGGTGCCGCGCCCGCACCAGTACGCGGGCGTTAAGGCGGCTCAGGCGCGCATTGCCAAGCACGAGGGTGGAGTCATCTGGCACACCCAGGGCAGCGGCAAGAGCATATTGATGGTGCTGATTGCCAAGTGGCTGCTGGAACATGACCCAGAGGCTCGCATCCTGGTCATTACCGACCGCGACGAGCTGGACAAGCAAATCGAAGGGGTGATGCGCAATGCGGGGGTGATTGGCGAGGGCTCGCCTTCGCCACGCATTACCTCGCGCGCGGAGTTTGTTACGACGCTGGGCTCCGCCACCACGCGGTTGATGTGCGCGCTGATTCACAAGTTTGATGCGGCCGATCTGAACGGCCCGCCGCCAGCGGTGCATGGCCGCATCTATGTGTTTGTGGACGAATGCCACCGCACGCAGGGGGGAGACATGAACAAGCAAATGAAGCGTTGGCTGGAGGGGGCCATCTTCATCGGCTTTACCGGCACGCCGCTGCTGCGCAAAGACAAAAAGATGACGCGCGATGTGTTTGGCACTTACATCCACACCTACAAGTTTCACCAGGCGGTGGCCGACAAGGTGGTGCTGGACCTGAAATACGAAGCGCGTGATGTGCCGCAGCGGCTCACCTCACAGACTGCCATTGACCAGTGGTTTGAAACCCGCACCAAGAACCTGAACAACTTCCAGAAAGCTCTGGTGCGCAAGCGTTGGGCGACGATGGAAGAGCTGATGAGCTCTGAGGAGCGCAAGGCCCGCATTGCGGCCAGCATCATCCACGACTTTGGCGTGCTGCCAAGGCTGAACAACAACCGGGGCACAGCGATTCTGGTGGCGGCCAGCATTTATGACGCTTGCCATTACTTTCGGCTGTTTCAGGCCAAGACCTTCGGCCAGTACTGCGGGATCATCACTTCGTTTGAGCCCAGCCCCGGCGCGATTGTGCTGGAGCCAGCGAACAGCGACGAACGCTACAAGTTCGACACCTACACGCAGTTTGTCTTAAAAGGTTTTGCCACCACCGAGAAGTACGAGACCGAGATGAAGCGCCGCTTCATTGAAGAACCGGCCAATCTCAAGCTGCTGATTGTGGTGAGCAAGCTGCTGACCGGCTTTGACGCGCCAAGCTGCACCTACATCTATCTGGACAATCAGCTACGCGACCACAACCTGTTTCAGGCCATCTGCCGCACCAACCGGCTGGACGGAGACGACAAGGACTACGGCCACATTGTCGATTTCAAAGAACTGTTTGGCGACGTGCAGCAGGCCATTGCGGTGTACAGCTCCGACGAGCTGGACATTGATTCAGGCAATGGTGGTGACAACAATGTGCACCTGAAGAACTGGCTGGAAGAGGGCAAAAAGCAACTGGACGGCGCACGCCAAGCTATTGGTTACTTGTGTGAGCCTGTACCGCAGCCACGTGAGGTGGAGCAGTACTTGCACTACTTCTGCGGCGATGCCGCCAACCCCAACGCGCTGACCGAGACCGAGGCGTTGCGGGTGTCGTTTTACAAGGCCGTGGCCATCTTTACGCGCACCTACGCCGACATTGCGCAGGACTTGGCCAAGGCTGGGTATAGCTATGCCGAGGCGGCGGCGATCCAAAAGGAGGTGGAGTTCTACGCCGAGATTCGCTCCGCCATCAAGAAACACTCGGGCGAAGAGCTGGACATCAAGCCCTTTGAGGCGGATATGCGCCACCTGATCAACACCTACATCCAGGCCGACGCGGCGACCGAGCTGGGCGCTTTAGGTGAAATGTCGCTGACCGAGCTGATCATCAAGACCGGCATCCACGATGCGATTGCCAAGAAGCTCAATGAGAAGGGCAATCTGTCAAAGAACGCCGTTGCCGAGGGCATCATCAACAACGTGCGCAAGACCATCATCCGCGACCAGCTCACCGACCCGAGGTTTTACGCCCAGATGTCCAAGCTGCTGGACGACTTGATCACGCAGAGCCGCACCGATACGGCAGCGTATGAGGAGTTTTTGCGCAAGGCTGAGGATTTGGTGAAGCGGCTGGCGGCCAAGCAGCCCGAAGACGGTATTCCGGCAGAGTTGCATGGCAAGCGTGAGGCGACGGTGATTTACAACAACCTCGAAGCGATACTTGCTGGCGCACCA
>JANMVO010000396.1:0-6456 GCA_031392805.1 Rhodoferax sp.
AATTTTTTCCAGCTTGCGCCCGCGCGTGAAGCCGGGCCGGTCGGTCTCGACCAGGATCAGGCTGACGCCTTTGCCGCGCGCTTTGGGGTCGGTCTTGCAGGCCAGCAGCAGCAGGTCGGCGCTGTGGCCGTTGGTGATGAAAACCTTCTGGCCGTTGATGACGTAATCGTCCCCATCCCGAATGGCCTGCGTGCGCATGCCCTGCACGTCGCTGCCGCCGGAGGGTTCGCTCATGCCCAAGGCCACCACCACCTCACCGGTGGCCATCTTGGGCAGCCATTTTTGCTTTTGTTCTTCGCTGCCAAAGTCAACCAGATACGGTGCCACGATGTCGGAGTGAAGATAAAATGTCGGCCCGGTGGCACCCGCGCGTGCCATTTCTTCGATCAAAATCGTGCTGTGCAGAAAGTCGCCGCCCATGCCCCCATATTGCTCTGGCACGTTGCAACACAACAGGCCCAACGCGGCAGCCTTGTGCCAGAGTGCGCGCGGCACCTGGCCGGCCTTTTCCCACTCGGCATGGTAGGGCACAACATGCTCTGCGATAAAGCGGCGCACGGTGTCGCGAAAGGCGTCGTGGTCGGGGCTGAAGATGGTGCGTGGGATCATGGCCTACCCAGATTTTTTCAAACTCTAACTTAAAGGAGGGGAGCGCAGACGCCGCTTGGCGCGAGGAGTTGCGCGATGGCGTCGTCAGCGTAATCGAACTCACGCAGAATCTCGGCGCTGTGTTCACCCAGGTTGGGGGGCAGCAGCGTGATACCGGGAGGCGTTGCACTCATGCCGATGGCATTGCGCGGCATGCGCAGGGTGCCCTCAGTGGGGTGCTCCATCATTTCCCAGAATTTGACGCTTTCAAGATGCGGGTCCGTCGTCAAGTCCTCAAGCGTGTTCACCACCGAGAACGGAATGTCCTTCGGGCTGAGCAAGGCGATCCACTCGGCATTGGTTTTACGGGCGACCTGGCGCTCAATCTCATCCCACACAACACGAAAATGCTTTTGCCGCGCGGCAAAGGTGGCAAAGCGCTCGTCCTTCATGATGTGCGGCTCACCGGCCAGCTCAAAAAAACTGTTCCAGTGCGCATCCGAGTACGGCAGCAGTGCCAGAAAGCCGTCTTTGGTTTTATAGGGCCGTCGCGCTGCTGTCGCAACAGGCAAATAGCCCATGTCACCCAAGGGCGGCTCAAACACGTGGCCCCACTGGTGCTCCAGCATGTTGAAGGCGGCCATGGTTTCGAACATCGCCACATCAACTTGCTGGCCTTCGCCGGTGCGCATGCGGTGCATGAGGGCAGCACGATGGCGTAGGCCGCATGCACGCCACTGATCTTGTCAGCGACGATGGTCGGGATGAAGCGCGGCTGGCCTGCGACCACGGTTTGCAGCATCGCCAGGCCCGATGCCGCCTGAATAATGTCGTCGTAGGCCGGCCGCCCGGCGTACAGGCCGTCATCGCCATAGCCGGTGAGATGGCAGTACACCAGGCCTGGGTTGGTGGCGGACAGCGCCTCGTAATTCAGGCCAAGGCGATTCGCAGCCGGGGTGCGCATCGAATGCAGCAGCACATCGGTTTTTGTGACCAGCCTTTGCAGAATGGCGCGGCCTTCCGGGCGTTTGAGATCGACCACAATGCTGCGCTTGCTGCGGTTGCTGGTCAGAAAAAACGCGCCCATTTTTGGCGAGCGGCGCGGGCCGATGGAACGCGTCAGGTCACCCTCAGGTGGCTCCAGCTTGATCACGTCGGCACCCATGTCGCCCAGGTATTGGCCCGCCACGGGTCCGAAAATCATGGAGGCGATCTCGAGGACGCGGATGCCTTCTAAAGGTCGTTTCTGCATATTTATTAATCAGTTGGGGACAGAGCTGGCGCACTGCGTGTGGCTGCGGACTGTCCCACAAGGTTTTAAATAGTTGGGGACAGGGCTTGCGCACTGCGTGTGGCTGCGGTCTGTCCCACAAGGTTTTAAATAGTTGGGGACAGAGCTGGCGCACTGCGTGTGGCTGCGGTCTGTCCCACAAGATTTCACAATACCGCCACCGGTGCAAGCGGGCTGCCAGTTGCACCGACGATAGGCAGCGCGCTGGCCACAAACAGAAATTCATGGCGACCGCTGGCCACCAGCGGGTCGAGCATCAGGCCTTCAAGCAGTGGCATGCCAAAGTCGCGAATCAGCAACTGGTGTACCGGGAATACTTTGCCCTCAGGGAATGGCAGCACTTCAATTGCGAAATTGTCCGCACCAACAATGGCCACGTCGCGCTCCACCAGCCACCTCGCCGCCTCAACATCAATGCCGGGCTCGATGTCGAACGACGGTTTTTTCACGCCTTTTTGCGATTCAAGCCAGCCCGTCCGCAACAGCACCGCGTCGCCGCGCTCTGGCTGCACACCCGCCGCTTTGGCAGCAGCTTCAAGATCGGCAGCGCCAATCGATTCACCAGGTGCCAGCACCCGGCCTTTGAGTCGCACCAGATCCAGCAGCACACCACGGGTAAAAATCGGCGGCATTTTCTCAACACCCAGGCGCGCCGCGCCGGAGGTGCTGCGGATGGTGTCGCCCAGGTAACCGTTGTAAAGCTTGTCGTCGTACCAGGCGTGGCACAGCGCATCAACGTGTGTGCCAATGTGCAGCGGCATCACGACGGTGTCTTCTGCAAACTGGAATCCGCCGGGGCGCTTGCTGCCTGCCACCGCATAGTCACCCCCATCGCGGGCCATGAAGTGCTGCAGACCGCAGCGGTGCGCTGGCACTGGCGTTTTGCTTGAGAGCAATTGCGCGAGGCGCAACACCTCGCCGGTGCGAACCAGGCTGCTGGCGCGTTTGACTTGATCCGGGCCGATGAAGTTAAGCGCGCCGCGTTCGTCATCGCCACCCCAGCGGTTCCATGCGTTTGGTGTTGTACCCGTCAGGTTTGTCGTTGTCATGTTGGTCGTTGTCATGTTTGTCATGTTTGCCCTATGTGCCTTATATACCCTATATGCCGCTGCGCGCCGATCCCCCCACAGGGAGCCAGCGCCTTGGGAGCCCCCCGGCGGCGCTCATGACCGATACCCCAAGCGGGCCGACAAGCGTCGCGCCGCATCGCGCAGTTTGGCCACGGCCGGGTCATGCTCTGTGAGACTGTCACTGTCGCCCATCATCGTCAGCGCCAGCACGATGGCACCGGCAGCGTCAAATACAGGAACGCTGACGGCGTTCACGCCGCGATCATTGACGTCAAGAATAATGGCATCGTAAATCGAGGCCAGGCGCTGCTCGCGTACCTGTGCCAGGTGCTCCTCCACGGCTTCCCGTGTCTTGAAGGGCGCGTCCGCAATGTGCTGCATGGCGGCAATTTCGGCATCGAGGTAACGCGCGGTCAGTTGGGGCGTTGAGAAGGCCGCAAACACCTTGCCGGTGGACGACCCCAGCAGTGGCAGGACCATGCCGCAACGCAAATGAACGTCGAGCGCCTTGCGCGCCTCAACCCACCAGATCAGCGTGGGCCCCAGGTTGCCCCAGACGCCAAGTCCAACAGTTTTGTCAGTCTCGCGGTTCAGGTCTTCAAGAATCGGGCGGGCCAGGTGCACCGCGTTGAGCGTGGCGACGTTGCCCGAGCCCAGGTCGGCGCTGGCGCCGCTGTCATACGGATGCACCACCATGTACTTGCCCGCACCAAAGGCCAGCGGCTTGCGGGCGCTGCCGATGATGCGCTCGACACGCCCAAGAAACAACAGATGGTCGCCACCGGGGTAGGTGGCCTCGGTGCGGCATTCCAGGTGGGCAGAACAGCCGTCGATCATGGGCACGCCATCAATGCCAGGTGTGGTGGCCACGCCGTCGAAGCGATCCGGCCCCGATTTGGCAAATCGGTTTGACACATCGACCTGCTCTTCGGACAGGATGTTGACGACAAAGCGCTTGGCCGCGCTGTACACGGGGAAGGCGCGCGCATTGGTGCGCAGGCTCCAGACGATCAGCGGCGGGTCAAGCGACACCGAGTTGAATGAATTGGCCGTCATGCCGACGGGCGCGCCATTCTCGTCAAGTACCGTGATCACGGTGACCCCGGTGACGAAGGAGCCCAGGCAGCGGCGCAGCTCGAGCGGGTCTATGGCAGACTGTGCCGGTGATTCGGTTAGCCCAGTGTTCATGGTGGCATTCATGAGGCGTGTTTTATGGGGGCACTTTCAAACCATCAGGCCATCAGGTTGTCACGGAAAGTGTCACCCTCATACGCAGTGCGGAACACGCCGCGGCGTTGCAGGATCGGCACCACCTGGTCAACGAAATCTTCCACGCTGTCGGGGTTGGTGGTGGGGCTCAGGTTAAAGCCGTAGCAACCGGTCTCCACCCACATGCGCTCGATCTCGGCAGCCACCTGCTCGGGTGTGCCGATGACTTGTGGAATCGCCACCGACAGTGCCCACTGGGCAGCGGCCTGGCGCAAGGTCACAGCGCCGCCGTCAGCCCCGCTCAAGGTGGCCGCCATCAGCCCGCGCGAGGCCTGGGTTTCCATTTCCGCCAGCGGGCGATCCGGGTCAAACTGGCTCAGGTCGACACCAAACACGCCAGACAGGCGCGCCAGAATCGCCTCCAGCGGAATGCGTTGCGTCAGCTCTTCCATGCGCGCTTTTGCCTCTGCTTCAGTGCTGCGCACAATCGGTTGCAGGCCGAACAACACTTTTGATTCTTCTTTTTTGCCATGCGCTTTAGCGGCTGCACGCAACTGCTCCATGCTCTTCTTCATGCCGGCCACGTGCCCCTGAATCGCAAAGACAACCTCGGCGTGCTGCATGGCGAACTGCAGGCCGCGCCCGCTTGACCCGGCCTGAAACAGCAGCGGCCGGCCGTAGCTTGACGGCAGCACCGGCGCCACTGCCTTGCAGCTCAGGTACTTGCCCTTGAAGTCAACCTGCTTGATCTTGTCGGGGTCGGCAAACTGCCCGGTGGCAGCGTTCCTCAAAATTGCATCTTCAGGAACGCTGTTCCACAATTCATGACAAATCGCCATGAACTCATCGGCCTGGTCGTAACGCTCGTCGTGCGGCATCTGGGCACCCATGCCATTGGCCAGGTGCTCGGCCATGCTGAAGCCTGAGACGATGTTCCAGCCAACGCGGCCACGGCTCAAATAATTCAGTGTGGAGATGCGGCGTGTGGCGAGATAAGGCGTGGTGCCCGTGGTAGACAGCGTGACGCCAATGCCCAAATGTTGGGTGGCCGCAGCCATCACCGCCACCAGTGGCATCGGGTCGTGGTTGGGCCATGAAGCGCCGTACTGCACCGATGGCACAACGCTGCTTTTGTAAACGGCGTGGGTGGCGGGACTGTCGGCGAAGAAAATGCCGTCAAAACAGCCGCGCTCCAGCGTGCGCGCCAAGTCCTGCCAGTAGGCAAAGTCTTGCAGGCCATCCAGCTGCCCGTCTTTGGGGTCAGCCCAGCCCAACAGGGTATGGGTGCATGCCGTGTGGATCAGCATCTGCATCAAGTGCATTTTTTTCGACATGTAGTTTGTCCTGGCGGGTTCTTATTAATTTTCGAGTTGACGGATCAATGACATGGCGAATTGAACAGTCAGCGAATCAGCGAGCGCACATAGTCTTCACCCAAGCCCACTTCCTTGCAGTGTTTGGTGTAGCGGTCCAGGCGCAGGAACACGTCGTCATAGTCGGTTGGGTTGCCTTGTTCATCGACATAGATCAGCGGGCCATTCACGTGAAAGACAGCGGTCATGTGGCCCACGTCAGGATGGATATACAGCGTGTGGATGTGGCCGGCCGGTTCGTAGGCAAAACTGCCGGCACGTGCGATCCAGTCATGCTCCCGGTAGCCCCAGGCACCGTCCAGCGTCCAGGCTGTCACCGGCGACGCATGGCGGTGGCGCTGGATGGTGCCCTTGCCCTCGGCCTTCAAAATGCTGATCCAGCCGCCGTTGGCGACGTCAAACAACAAGGGACGCACCTTGCCCATCTTGCCCAGCGCGTACCATTTGTTGTCCTCGACCATCACGTCGGGCTGGAACATTTCTGGCAGGGTGTAGGGGGAATTTGGGATGTTGATCATGCGAATGTTCCTTGTGGGCAGCAGGTGCAGGCAAGCAGAGTTTTAACCAAAAATATGTTAATATTCTAAATAGTATCTAATATATACTCATGAGTATACTAGGGTTTTCCCGTAATCGTCAGCGACAAAGAACTTGCGAAGGAATGCAACATGTACAAACTGATCAGCGCTACCCCCAGCCCCTACGCCCGCAAGGTGCGCATTGCCCTGGCCGAGAAAGGCCTGCCCTTCGAGTTGCTGACCGAAGTGCCCTGGGACAACAGCACCACCACGCCACGCTACAACCCGCTGGAGAAGCTGCCCATCCTGCTGCTGGACGACGGCACCAGCGTCTATGAATCAAGCTACATCCTGCAATACCTGGAGCTAAAGCACCCGCAGGTGCCGCTGCTGCCCAAAGACATCGA
>JANMVO010000426.1:0-5845 GCA_031392805.1 Rhodoferax sp.
CCTGGAATCTCGGGTTGGCCTGGACCTCGGGTGGGAAATAGGTCGGGTTCTCGACGAAATTCTGGGCAATCGCGTTTACCTGAATGTTGTGGACGGCCACTTCAACGCCGACCGATTGCACATAGGCCAGTTGCGCCCCTCGGGCTGCGCTGTAGGTGGAGGCACGCTTCATCCCCCGCAGGGCAGAGGCGCTGCCCATCACCAGGATTTTCCCGGCGCCACGCTCGATCATCTGGGGCAGGGCTGCGCGGAACAGCCTGGGCAGGGGATCCACAAGCGCCGCAAAAGTGTCGCGCCACTCGGCCTCGGACACCTCGGTGGCCGGCGTCGAAGGGGCTGGCAAAGCCAGGTTGATGACCAGAACATCGATTGGGCCCGCTGCCGCGACAACGCCAGCCGGGGCTTGCGCGTCGATGAGCGATTTCGTGCTCGCGATCACGAGGGCACCGTGCTCGGCGAAGACTTCGCACAGCACAGGGCCCATAAATGCGTCGGCCTGAGTGATCAGTATCCGTTTGCCCTGGAGAATGGAACTTGACATGGAACCTCGTGTGGAAAATAACGCAGGTGCCTGCGCTGTGGCGTGCTTGAATTCGTGAGCCTCGCATACTCTGCCATGACCCAGGCTGGCTAACCTGCATTAGACCCTGCCGGACGTGTGATTAATGAGGTGTGTCCTCGATCATGTGCGCTACCCTGGCTTCTGGCGGAATTCGTTTTTGCAGTTTCGAAACACTTCAGCCACGCCGTCGCCAGAAGTGATTTCGGTTGTACGGGCGGCCTCGCATGGCGGAATGCGTGAACTCTGCGGGAACCACAAAGCCACCGGCCCTAAGCTTCTTTGACGTGCCGTCCCTTTGGCAGCATTTTGTTTTTATCGACCTTTTCCGCCGAGTCCCAGCAAAATACCACCGACAACAATGGCACCAATGCCGGCCCAAAGTGGCACATTGACTGACTGCTTTTCTTTTACAGTCAGTTCGATTGGGCCTAATTTGACCGCTGTTGTGTCTTTGGTATAACTGAATCCGCCGTAGATCAGTCCGAGCGCGCCGACTGCGATAAGTACGACGCCTATGATTTTGATGGGATTCATTGTGGGCTTTTTATAAGTGGCAGCAGAGCCTCGCTGCCCACGGCGACAAGGGAATTGATGACACATTGAAGCACAAACTGGCGGCCGATGGAACTCAGATCCTAAAAAAATGGAAGCGCATGTGCACGTGACTGTTTGGTATTTTTAGCCTAACGGCGCCATGGCAGAGTAGAGAATACTTTATGCCGTGATTGAAGACCATCCTCCTCACAAGCCACTTCGGACAATAACCCGGCGACGCAAAAATGCCTGCGGGGTGCAATGGCGCGGCCATTCCAATTTGAGAAACTGCACTAAATGCTACTAAAAAATTAGCTAACTATGTATATGACACGAGGGCTACCGGTACCTTTTATGCCTTAAATTCCCCAAAAAGAGCTATTTCCCAGACTTTTGCCAACGTGATATCTCCCGTGACATGACGCTTAAAATCGTAACTAGGCAAATGCAAACGAATTCACAGGTCAAATCCACCGCTGGCCCCTGTGAAATTTACGCATTCAGCGATTGCATACATAGCAAAAAGGCCTCTCACGGAGTCTTTTCTATTGGTCTGCATTTCCAATCAAGCCGCGCTAAACACCGCCTTGGTCTCCAGAAACTCCTCAAACCCCAGCGCACCCCACTCGCGGCCCAGGCCGGACTGTTTGTAGCCGCCGAAAGGTGCGCTGGGGTCGCCACCCGCGCCGTTCAAATGCACGTTGCCGGTGCGCAGTTGCGCGGCAATCACACGGGCTGCGTCGGGTGTGGCGGCATACACGTAGCCTGACAGGCCGTAGGGCGTGTCGTTGGCGATGCGCACGGCTTCATCAATGCCGGTGTACGGAATCATGCACAGCACGGGGCCGAAGATTTCCTGGCGCGCAATGTCCATCTGGTTGTTGACATTGCTGAATATTGTGGGCCGGGCGAAGAAGCCATGGGCCAGATCCGCAGGCCGCCCGACGCCACCGGCCACTACCTTGGCGCCTTCTTCAATGCCGCGCGCTATCATTTTTTGTACCCGCTCAAACTGCATCCCGTTGGCCAGCGGGCCCATGGTGGTGTCGGCAGCCGCCGGGTCGCCGACCTTGATTTTGGCGATGGCCTCTAGAGCAATCGCTTCTGCCTCGACCAGGCGCGTGGCGGGCACCAGCATGCGCGATGGCGCGTTGCAGCTCTGGCCGGTGTTGGTCATCATTGACATCACGCCGTGCTTGACGGCTGCCGCCAGATCGGCATCTTCGGTGATGATGTTGGCGGATTTGCCGCCCAGTTCCAGCGCGACCTTCTTGATGGTTTCGGCTGCGGCTTTGGAGATCAGTACACCAGCGCGGGTGGAGCCGGTAAATGAAACCATGTCCACTTCCGGGTGCGACGACAGGGCCGCGCCCACGCCCGGTCCGTCACCATTAACGAGGTTGAACACGCCAGCGGGCACACCGGCTTCGTGCAGAATCTCGGCCAGGATGCAGGCTGACAGCGGTGCCAGTTCGCTGGGCTTGAGTACCATGGTGCAGCCCGTGGCCAGCGCGGGGGCGATCTTGCAGGTCATCTGGTTCATGGGCCAGTTCCACGGCGTGATCAGTGCGCACACCCCCACGGGCTCGCGCACGATTTGGGTGGTCTTTTGCATGCGCTCAAACTCAAATTCAGCCAGCACTTTGCTGGCGACGATGAAGTGGCCTAACCCCGCGGGGGCCTGTGCGCGTTTGGCCAGTTTTTCCAAAGGCGCGCCCATTTCTTGCGAGATGGCAAAGGCGACATCGGCCATGCGTTTTTTAAAGACGGCAATGATGGATTGCAGCAGTTCCTGGCGTTGTGAAACCGGCATGACCGACTGCGCCGCAAAGGCCTTGCGTGCCGCCATCACCGCGCGGTCTGCGTCCGCTGCGGTGCCGATAGAAATGGTGCCTATCGATTGTTCTGTGGCCGGGTTGATGACGGCCATGGTGCGGGCCTGGCTGCCTGTCTGTAGTGGCTTGACCCAGGTGCCGTCGATGTAGAAGTGGGTGTAGTCGTGCATGAAGATGTCCTCTCGGTAAATGACTTGATGGTGACGGGCATGATGACGCTGATGATGAAGCTAATGATGAAGCTGGTGATGACGTAAACCGTGACGCTGAAATCGGAACTGAAGTGGCATTGTGCATGGGAACGCTGCACCAAAGCGGCCCTGGCGCGTTTTTTCAGGAGGGTTCCCTCACTGGCTCTTACCCAGCGGCGCTGTGTGTGTCAAGCGGTCTGTCGTGGGGTATGCCATGCGCCACGTCCTCAGAAAGTCGGTGCGCCATTGCCATCACATCATGTGGATGCATGGCTTTGAGCTTGTGGTCGCTCCACACCTGGCGCCAGCGCCGCGAGCCAGGCAAACCATGGCGCAGTCCCAGCATGTGGCGGGCAATCGCGTTCCAGGGCGTGCCGTGCGCTGCGGCCTCACGCGCCATGTAGTCGCACATTTGCTGCTCCACTGCGTCACGGGTCATTGCTTCGACAGGCTCAGCCCGAACGGCCTTTGGCTCAACGCGAACACCCTTTGCCTCAAGGAGTGCTGAATTCAGCTCGGGACTGACCGGAAGCGGCTGCATAAGAGCGCAATCAAAAAACGCCGCATCCCATTCGCTCAGCCACCATGGGTTGTGATATGCCTCCCGGCCCAGCATGACACCGTCCACATGCTGCAACTGCTCAGTCACTTGGGCACTGGTGGTGATGCCGCCATTGATGCAAATGCTGAGGTGTGGAAATTCGGCTTTAAGCTGGTGCACCATCGCGTAACGCAGCGGCGGCACCTCGCGGTTGGCTTTGGGCGACATGCCCTTGAGCCAGGCGTTGCGCGCATGCACGATGAAGGTTTGGCAACCGGCTTCGCTGACGGTCCCCACAAAGTCCCGCACGAAGGCGTAACTCTCGGTTTTGTCGATGCCAATGCGGTGTTTCACGGTGACCGGCACCTTGAGTGGGTCCACCACATCCACCATCGCCTTCACGCAATCGGCCACCAACTGGGGCTCAGCCATCAGGCACGCGCCAAAAGCGCCGCGCTGGACGCGCTCGCTGGGGCAACCGCAGTTCAGGTTGATCTCGTCATAGCCCCACTTCTGGCCCAGCCTGGCGGACTGCGCCAGCTCGGCAGGATCGCTGCCCCCCAACTGCAGTGCAAGCGGGTGTTCTTCAACATTGAACTGAAGGTGCCGCGCAATGTCGCCATGCAGCAAGGCACCAGTCGTCACCATCTCGGTGTACAGCAGCGCGTGGCGTGACAACAGGCGATGGAAGTAACGGCAATGCCGGTCTGTCCACTCCATCATCGGGGCGACGGATATTTTACGGTTTATAAATTGTTGATTTAATTCATTTTTTTCCATTTTATAAAACCTGGTGCGCCTACTCTTCGATTGAAATGGAAACGCAATAAGCCGCAGTTGCTGCAGCCCGGAAGCTTTCGCGTTGTCTGGGAAATTGATGCTCCAGTCTTCACCAATCATGGACGCATCGCTATAAAACTTATAGTATATTGGTCAGTCAACGATATTTGCCGGGTCGAGCGTCCGAACCCGATGGTCAACGTTGTATCCGCCAAATTCGGTGTAGCGCAGCAAGTGCCGCCCGCATCGGCTGCAATGCCAGACATCGCAGCGGTTGTAGGGGAAGAACGCCAGCGCAATCGGTGCGTCTGGCGAGTCGTAGCGGGTGCCGTGCGGGTGCTGCTCTTCAAAGCTGGGCTCATCCAGCGTCCTGTCGCGCAAGCTGCCGATAGGGTTCATGTGCTGAGTCGGCCAGCGGTATTCGGCCAGACTTTCCCAGCCTGCGCAGTTGCCTACGGCGCACTGGCAGGCACGAGGAGGCGTTTGACTGGCGACTGCCGCCCGGAGATCAGCAGCGGATTGAATGAATTTCAAAGTGGGTACTGGCAACACCGGATGGCACAGAAAGGCCCGCGCGATGCTGGCATCGGGCGGGCAGGGGATGGGTTATTCCATTTCCATTTCAATCGGACAGGTCGTTGCACCTCCTAGCCTTGCTAGGGCACTGTCTTCGTCGGTGCGCCTACTCTCCGATTGAAATGGAAACGGAATTACAACACCGGGTTAACGCCCATTCAGCGTCACAATGAAACGTTTCAGTCAGCGCTGAATCAGCGTTTGTCCAGCGGCTGAACCGAACGCTGGACCGAGCCGTTGAACAACTGGCGCGGGCGGCCAATCTTGTATTCGGGGTCACCAATCATTTCGTTGAGTTGCGCAATCCAGCCCACGGTGCGGGCCAATGCGAAAACTGCAGTGAACAGAGGCACCGGGATGCCAATGGCGCGCTGCACGATGCCCGAGTAAAAATCAACGTTGGGATAGAGCTTGCGCGACACAAAATACTCATCTTCCAGCGCAATTTTTTCAAGTGCCATGGCGAGTTTGAACAGCGGGTCGCTCTCCAGGCCCATTTCCTTGAGCACTTCCTTGCAGGTTTCCTGCATCAACTTGGCTCGCGGGTCGTAGTTCTTGTAAACGCGGTGGCCAAAACCCATCAGCTTGACCCCAGAGTTCTTGTCTTTGACCTTGTCCATGAATTCGCCAACCTTGCCGATGCCGCCCATTTTCTGAATGTCTTCGAGCATGTTCAAGCACGCTTCATTGGCACCGCCATGCGCGGGGCCCCACAGGCAGGCCACGCCCGCCGCAATTGCTGCAAACGGGTTGGTGCCCGATGAGCCGCACAGTCGCACGGTGGAGGTGGAGGCGTTTTGTTCGTGATCGGCGTGCAGCGTAAAAA
>JANMVO010000486.1:0-4343 GCA_031392805.1 Rhodoferax sp.
CGTGCCTGGTCGCCGTGTCCCAACAGAAAATTGGCCTGTGAAGGGCGCAGTAACTTGGCGCCCAGCACCGCCTCGTCTTTCAGCAACACCCCCGACAACTGCCGCCTGCGCATTGCCGAGACCAGGTAGTGCAGCTTGAACGCGGCGTCTTCATAGGGCAGCCCCGCCGGGCGCACGTTGGAAATGCAGTTGCGGCTGGCGTCAGTCAGGCCGACGCGTGGCATCCAGGTGATGTACACGCCCAGGCTGTCGGGCGAACTCAGCCCGGGGCGCTCGCCGATCAGCAGCACCACCAGCCTGGCGCGCAGCAGTTCGGCGATTTCATCGCCGATGGCCACGCGGGCCTGCCTGACGATGGCCAGCGGCGCAATCAACCAGTTCTGCGCTGCCGCCCCGCGCATGACCGCAGCCATCAGCGGCGCGGCATTTTGCGTGATGGCCAGCGCGGACAGGCCGTCGGCGATGACAAAAGCAATATCAAAAGCAATATCAGAACCTGTGCCCTGGCGGTCAGCCTGCGAATCCGCCGCAAAGGCTTTCAAGGTGTCACGGGAAGCTTGGCTCAAACAGCGCCCCAGGTCAGGCCGCTGCAGGTAAGTCAGCCGGTCGCCGGCCGCGCTGCACAGCAGCAGGCAGTCTTTGGCGCGGGCGACACCCGCGCTTTCCAGTTGCCGCAGGAGGTGCGGAACATCCAGCGCCAGATGCACGGCATCGCGCGCCTGCGCATGGGCGAACTGAAACGCCAGCTGCGGCTGCGTCGGCAGGCTGACGCCAGTGCGGCCGAGCGCAATGCGGGCGGCCGTGAACTGGCGCAGTTGCTGCCAGGGGTTGTTGACGACCGGTGGCCTGGATGGATTCATGCGCTGCTTTTTTGCGTTCAGGAATTGCGTTCAGGATGTGCGTTCAGGACGTATTCAGGAGACTCGCAGCACGGCATCACGAAACGCAAGCGGCAGGCTTTCGGCCACTTGGAATTGCCCTTCTCCCGGGCCATTGCTGGCGATCTGCATCTTCTGCAACCACGCCTCGAACTCGGGTGCCGGCCGCAAACCCAGCGCCCGCCGCGCATACAGGGCATCGTGAAATGAGGTGGTCTGGTAGTTGAGCATGATGTCGTCCGAGCCCGGCACGCCCATCACAAACGTGCAGCCGGCCACGCCCAGCAAGGTCAGCAGCACATCCATGTCGTTCTGGTCGGCCTCGGCGTGGTTGGTATAGCAGACGTCGCAGCCCATCGGCAGGCCCAGCAGCTTGCCGCAAAAATGGTCTTCCAGCCCGGCGCGAATAATCTGCTTGCCGTCATACAGATATTCGGGGCCGATAAAGCCGACCACGCTGTTGACCAGCAGCGGCTTGAAGTGGCGCGCCACGGCGTAAGCCCGGGCTTCGCAGGTTTGCTGATCAACACCGTGATGCGCGTTGGCTGAGAGCGCACTGCCCTGCCCGGTTTCAAAATACATCACGTTGTTGCCGACCGTGCCACGCCCCAAAGACAAGGCGGCACTCTGGGCCTCGGCCAGCAGTTGCAGACCCATGCCAAAGCTGCGGTTGGCCGCCTCGGTGCCGGCAATCGACTGAAACACCAGGTCCACCGGCGCGCCGCGATGGATCGCTTCGATGGTGCTGGTGACGTGGGTCAGCACGCACGATTGCGTCGGGATGGCATAGCGCTGAATGATGTCATCGAGCATGCCGAGCAGCCGCATCACCTGCGGCAGGCTGTCGGTGGCCGGGTTGATGCCGATCACCGCATCGCCGCTGCCGTACAGCAGGCCATCGAGCAGGCTGGCGGCGATGCCGGCGGCGTCATCGCTCGGGTGGTTGGGCTGCAGCCGTGTTGACAGCCGCCCGGGCAGGCCGATGGTGCCGCGAAAGCCGGTGACCACGCGGCATTTTTGCGCCACCAGAATCAAATCCTGATTGCGCATGATCTTGCATACCGCTGCTGCCATTTCAGGCGTGATGCCTGCGGCGACGGCCACGAGCATGGCGCTGTCCACCGCATCGCTGAGCAGCCAGTTGCGAAAGTCGCCTACGCTCAGGTGGCTGATGGGCGCAAAGGCAGCGGCATCGTGCCCGTCGATGATCAGGCGCGTGACTTCGTCGTCTTCATAGGGCACCACCACTTCATTCAGAAATGTTTTCAGCGGCAGTTCGGCCAGCGCCATCTGCGCCACCACCCGTTCCTGGGCGGTATCGGCCGCAAGTCCTGCCAGCAGATCGCCCGAGCGCGCTGGCGACGCCCTGGCCAGGAGGTCTTTCAGATCGGCAAAGCCATAGGTGCTGGTGCCGACGGTGTGGCTGAACGCGTGAGTGCGCATTTCATCGATCCTGGTGGGCGGCGGTTCAGGCATTTCAGGTATCAAATATGCCTGTAGCCACCGTATTTAGTGGATAGTATGCTCTGTTTAAGTGAGCTATTGAAACGCCAACCCGCACGCGAATGACTTCAGCCGCTGCCTTCACCGTCGTTCAGGTCAGCGTAGCGCTCATCTCGGCAAAACTGGTCGCCATGCCGGTCACCGGCAATAACGCGCCGATCTGGCGCTCAATCTGTGTTTTTGAGATGACACCCCGGATGCGCATCGGGGCGGTGGCGCTGGCGGACTCAATCACCAGCATGTGGGCGCGACCGGTGTTGACCAAGGCGGCAATGACTTGTGCCACATTGGCGCGGCGCAGGGACGCAAAATCAATCGCATCCATGTCTGGCAACGGGGTCATGACATCGGCCACGCAAAGGTCTTCAAACTTCACCATCCGCTGGCTGACCAGGCGCAGGGGCTTTTCGCCCTGCAGGTCTGCGGCGGTAACGATGCCGTCCACACCGGGCATATGGGTCACGACAAACAGCAGCCGCACGCCCTGGTGAATCATCATCAGCTCGGCTTGCGCCAGGGCCGCGCTGGGCTGCACCGTGGCCGCCCGCACCTGGCTCAAGTCCGTCATGACCGCCATGCCAGGGGATTCGAGCGTGACACGCTCCTGCTGCGGCGGCTGCGCCTGGGCGATGGACGTACCTGCCGATAAATGGAAAGTTGACAAAGCACTGTTTGGCATAAATCACCTCCTGTGGGTTTGGTGATTGTGCTCTTTTGGCTCAATTTATCAACTTGTCTGTAGAGGGTAGTTGTGCGTCAATTTATGCGTGGATCAACGCACCAATCACCGCACCGCACCACACCGCCTTGCGTGGCGACCCGCTGGATGTAAGTCACTCCCTGCATGAAACAGCCGGTTTCTGCGAGCGGACTTTTATGGTACGCAGCAACTGCGCTGTCTGGATTCCAAAACCTCAAATATTTGTAGGACTGCGCCGCGTGAATCCAAAGCAGCCTTTGGGCCGTACTCAATGGACAGAGATTGCGAGTTTTGTCGGATGCCTGATTTATCAGACAATTCACGCATGAGCCCATCCAACCTGACCAGCAACCCGCTTGGCGCCCCTAACCTAAACAACCCAAACCCGCTGCTTAGCCCAGGCTACGCAAACGGGCAGGACAACGAACTCATGGCCCTACTGGACCGCGTAGCCGCCCGAGACGAGGCGGCGCTGAAAGCACTGTACGACTTGACCTCAGGCAAGCTCTATGGCCTGGCCGTGCGCGTGGTGGCGCACCGTGATTGGGCCGAAGACGTGCTGCAAGAGTCGTACCTGACCATCTGGCGCGTAGCCGCTGACTACCGCGCAGCGTTGAGCCCGCCGATGGCCTGGATGGGCTTGATCGTGCGCAGCCGCGCGCTGGACTGCCTGCGCCGCCGCACGGCCGACCACAGCACCGTCACCCAGGAACTGGACGACACCCTGGCCGAAACATTGGCAGGCGATGCCGCCAACCCGATGGACACTACGCTGGCCAGCCAGCAGGCTTGGGCACTGCATCAGTGCCTGAGCCGGCTGGAGTATCGCCAGCGCGAAGTGGTCAGCCTGGCCTATTTGAGAGACCTGAGCCACAGCGAGCTGGCTGACCAGTTGCGGCTGCCCTTGGGCACCATCAAGTCCTGGATCCGTCGCGGTCTCGAACAGTTGCGCACCTGCATGGCACGGTTTGCCTGATCGCCACGCCATGAACCTGACCCAACACCCCCAACTGCTTGACCAGCTCGCCGCCAGCTACGCACTGGGGACGTTGCGCGGCAGACCCCGCAACCGGTTTGAAGCCATGGCGCGCGAGCAGGCCCCGGTGCGCGCCGCCGCCCTGATCTGGCAAGCGCGCCTGAGCAGCATGGCCGAGTTGCAACACACGGCCCAGCCCGCGCCCGCCGTGTGGACACGTATTGACAACCTGGTGCGCGCCGAGAAAGAAAATAAAGCCATGCAAGCTGTGCGCGCAGCATCAGCC
>JANMVO010000491.1:0-8072 GCA_031392805.1 Rhodoferax sp.
TACTTGGTTGGCAATCCTCACCGGTCGTGCGACAACTCTTGACGCGGTCTGGATTTTCTGCATTGCGCCGGAAAGGGTTTGTCGTCGAGCCCCACTTCCATTACTGGCCTGGAATAAGCGAGGTTCAAGCGGACTGTTACCTTGTCGGGTACTGGCAATCCGGGAAATATTTTCAATTGCATGCTTCTGTAATATGTGATGATTTCAAGTTTGCACTGCCACTGACAGATAAAAATGTCGAACTTGCCAAACAAATTTCCGAGGTCCAAGCAGTGAGTCTGCATGTGCGGCGCGGTGATTATATAAACAACATAAAAACTAACGCCGCTCACGGCGTGTGTTCAATTGAATATTATCGGGCGGCAATCCAGTATATTTCTAACAGGGTCAAACGCCCCTATTTTTTTATCTTCTCAGACGACATCGCCTGGGTCAAGGATAATCTGAAAATGGAAATGCCTTGTCAGTATATAGACCATAATCAAGGCGCATCGAGCTTCAACGACATGCACTTGATGAGTCTGTGTCAACACCATATCATCGCCAACAGCTCGTTTAGCTGGTGGGCAGCCTGGTTAAATCCCAATCCATGCAAAATTGTGATTGCTCCTAAAAGATGGTTCACAAATAGCAGGAACACTTCAGATTTGACTCCGGCAAGCTGGATAACCTTGTGAATAACCATTCTTGACGTATCATGCCAATAGGTATAGGAAGTGGATCAAGGATGGGTAGGAGTGACTCGGATCAAAATCAGGTATCACTGGATTCAATACCTTTGGTAACTGTGGCTTTGCCAGTCTATAACGCAGGAAAATATTTGCGCCCGGCAATATTTTCAATCATCAATCAGACTTTTGAAAACTGGGAGTTACTGGTCATAGACGATGGCTCTACAGACAGTGCGATTCAGGAGCTTGCAGGCATCAATGATGTTCGAATCAAGATTTTTCGGGATGGCCAGAATCGGGGGCTGGCGGTTCGCCTCAACGAGGCAATCAATATGGCAAAAGGAAGTTATTTTGCACGCATGGACTCGGACGACATTTCATACCCGGAGCGGTTTGCGCGTCAGGTAGCAAAGTTACACAGCGATTCTACGCTTGACTTGGTTGGAACCCGCGCGATAACGATTGATGAGGACGACAACGCTACAGGATTGTTTCCTTTTGCAATAAGTCACGAAGAAATATGTGCCCAACCGTGGCGAGGGTTCTACCTACCGCACCCTACTTGGATGGGCAGAATCGAATGGTTTCGCAAACATTGGTACACAGTACCGGCCCCTTACTATTGCGAGGATCAAGAGTTACTTTTGAGAAGTTATCGTGACAGCCAATTCTGCACTCTCAATGAAATCTTGTTTGCCTATCGAATCAGGACTGGGGTAGATTGGCGAAAATTGGCGAGGACACGTCGCACTCTTGTTGGTTTTCAGATGAAATATTTTTTCACCAAAAAGCTTTGGCACTGCCTGGTACTGGCGGCATTCATTTTTGTTGCGAAGAAAATGGGCGATTTATCGAACAAGGTTCAGCATCGCACTTTTTATCCCAAACGCGATATCGTGTCTGAAGAAGTCGTGCATAAGTGGCAAAAAATTCTAGAAATACTTGCAACGGAAAAAAAGTATAGTGAAAACTCTGTTAAGCCGCTAGAATTGCCGTTTTCATCTCTGTAAGCGGGGTCCCGTGCAATTCACCCTGATTAAATACTGATTCGAAACTGGCGCTTGGTTATTGGTACTTGCTTATTTTGCAAATTGATTTTCAAAATAGTTTTAATTAATAGCGTTGCGAAAGAATTTGATAACGGGTTAAATTTAACACCTTCAGATACTCATGCGTTTTGCTCTAATAACCAGCCAAGCATTCTCGCTATTTAATTTTCGTGGTCCTTTAATTTCAGCGCTTGTTGCTCAAGGTGTTGAAGTGTTTGCTATTGCCCCTGACTATGATAAGCAGACGCGAGCATTGGTTCGGTCACTTGGCGCAGCCCCGGTAGATTGTTCGTTTAGTCGCACTGGAATGAATCCGATAAACGATGGAATTGATACCATCCGCTTGGCTCGGTTGTTGCGCGGCCTGAAAGTTGAAGCGGTATTGGGTTATTTTATAAAACCAGTAATTTTCGGTACATTTGCGGCAGTAATGGCGGGCGTGCCGAATCGGTTCTGCATGATTGAGGGCCTGGGCTACGTGTTCACCCCTCTCGATGACCAAGAGCCTGTTAAGAGGAAGATGTTGCGGGCGTTGGTGGCGGTGTTGTACAAGTGGTCACTTAAGTATTCGCATAAAGTGTTTCTGTTGAATGACGACGACATTTCTGAAATGGTTAGCCTAGAGTTGCTGCAGCGAACGCAGATAGTAAAACTGGGTGGTATCGGCGTTGACTTGGCTGAATGGGTGCCTGCGCTGCCTGTGAATCAGCCAGTTACCTTTTTGTTGGCAGGGCGATTGCTGCGTGAGAAAGGAATTTTGGAGTACGCCGAAGCAGCAAGAATTGTGAAACAAAATTACCCGAGCGCCCGATTCATATTGTTAGGCGGATTGGACCCAAAACCTGGCAGTTTGAGTGCAGATCAAGTGACTGCATGGGTAAGCGAAGGATTGCTGGAGTGGCCAGGGCATGTCCCGGTTAAAAACTGGCTGGCTCAGACAAGTGTCTACGTACTGCCGTCATATCGGGAAGGCTTGCCTCGAAGTACCCAGGAGGCGATGGCCATGGGTCGTGCAGTCATCACAACTGATTCACCGGGGTGCCGGGAGACGGTGGTTCATGGCGTAAATGGCTTCCTGGTTCCTGTACGGGACCCGGAAGCATTGGCCAAAACCATGTTGCGTTTCATTGAGCAGCCTTCGTTGATTGAAACTATGGGTAAAGCCAGCCGTGCAATGGCTGTAAAGCGATTTGATGTTCACAAGGTGAATGCAGTGATGCTGGCTGCTATGGACATAACTAAATAGTTCAAGCCACGTAAACCAGGAAGGATTCGGCCAGAATATGTCGACGCGCGCTCTCGTAACCGGAGCCAATGGCTTTGCAGGGTTGCGCCTGTGCAAGGAAGCCCTGTCCAGAAGTTGGCGGTTTTTGGCCATCAGACTACCTTTTCTAATTTGTCGCAGCCCGCGCGATTATGTATCCCGTCGCAGTCTGGTGGCATTGGACAATTTAGTCGATTTTATTGTGACCTCCATGTCCCGCGCGCAGGCCGCTTCCCCGACGTCTTTGGCGAGCGATGGGAACGATCTTTCCACGGCCAAACTGGTTCGGGGCTTGGCGCGCGCGGCCATTGTGCGTGCGCGCCTGATGCCGGTGCCGGTGGGGGCCTTTCGCGCGGGTGCAACGCTTCTGGGCATGGAGGGCGAGGTGCAGCGCCTCTGTGGCAATTTGCAGGTGGATATTTCCCAGGCGAGAAATGTTTTGGGGTGGCATCCGCCGGTGCCAGTGAATGAGGCTTTGCGCGGAGCGGTCGTTGGGCTGGAAACTGCGTGAAGCGGGCATTCGACCTGGCGTTGGCTACAGTGGGGGGCCTGGTTTTATTGCTGCCTGCACTGCTGGTGGCGCTGGCGGTGCGCCTTAGCTCCAGAGGCCCGGTACTCTATTGGTCGGACCGGGTCGGGCGAAATAACAATATTTTCAAAATGCCCAAGTTTCGCAGTATGCGCGTCGATACGCCGGCGGTAGCCACCCATTTGCTGCCCAACCCTGAGGTTTATCTCACTCCCATTGGCAGTTTCCTGCGCAAGAGCAGCCTGGACGAATTACCGCAACTGTGGAGTATTTTCAGAGGTGACATGAGCTTTGTCGGCCCCCGGCCCGCCCTGTTCAATCAATATGACCTGATCAAATTGCGCAACCGAAGCGGAATTGATGCGCTGTTGCCTGGCTTGACCGGCTGGGCGCAGATCAATGGCCGCGATGAACTGCCGCTCACGCAAAAAGTGTCGCTGGATATTGAGTACCTTAACAGGAGATCTTTCTGGTTTGACCTGAAAATCATAGGGCTGACGGCTATCAAGGTTGTAAAAAGAGATAATGTGATGCATTAGACTAATAACTGAATCAAGGGTCTTCCAATTTCATTATGAAGGTGTTTGGCATGAGTAATTTAATCGAAATTCAAAGTCAGATTGAAAAACTGCAGAAGCAGGCTAATGAGATCAAAACACGGGAATTTGATAAAACCGTGAAGGATATTCTGGCCAAAATGAGTGCATTTGGCATTGCCTTGAAAGATCTCGAGCCTGACAAGGCTGCCAGACTTGGCCGCTTTGGAAAATCTGGCGCCGGGCGCCCACGTCGCGCTGACAATGGCGATGCAATGGTACGCAGACCGGCAACGGCGAAAGCGAAAAATAAAAATGCAGGCAAAGCGGTCGCCGCCAAATACCGGGGGCCCAATGGTGAAGCCTGGAGTGGTCGCGGATTGATGCCGCGCTGGCTGGCAGCGCTGGTGGCGCAAGGACAAACCAGAGACGAATTCTTGATCAAGACTTGATTCGAAAGCAGTGTGTCGAGCGTGCAGTATCGAAAACTGTCATGCGAAAGCGTTGAATTGGAAGCGCTGAAACAAATCAAGGGCGGTTAATGCAGAGCAGGGTTTTGGGGTGGTCGCGCGCGGCCAAGCGTCTGGTGGTGGTTGCGCTCGATGTGGTGCTGGCGTTGATCGCCACCTGGATCGCTTTCACACTCCGGCTTGACACGTTGAATTGGCCCGCCGGTGACCAATGGTGGGTGTATGCACTGGCGCCGTTACTGTCAGTGCCGATTTTTATCCGCTTTGGGTTATACCGCGCCATTTTTCGCTACACCGGGCAGGCCGCCCTGATCACCACAGCGAAGGCGGTGGCGATTTATGCGGGCTTGCTGTTGTCGGTCTTGGTGTGGCAGAAATGGCAAGGTGTGCCGCGCAGCCTGGGCGTGTTGCAGCCGCTGGTGTTTTTCCTGCTGGTGGGTGCAAGCCGGGCGTTTGCAAGGTTCTGGCTTGCCAGCAAGGGCAGTGCAAGGCACAGGGTAGATGGCCGAATGTTGATTTATGGTGCCGGCACAGCCGGTGTGCAAACCGCCTCGGCGATGGGGTTCGCGGACCAATTTGTCCTGCTGGGTTTCATTGACGACGACCCGACCAAAGTCGGGCGCAGCGTCAACGGAATTCCGGTTTTTGCCCCGGCCAGCGTGCCTGATCTGGTGACACGCCGCGAGGTGTCAGACATTCTGCTGGCCTTGCCAAGTGTTTCCCGCTCTCGCCGCAATGACATCATCAAGAGTCTGCAATCGCTGCCGGTTCACATTCGCACTTTGCCGGGCTGGGCCGACCTGGCCACTGGCCGCGTGACCGTCAGGGATTTTCGCGAGCTTGATGTGGAAGACCTGCTGGGCCGGGACCCCGTAGCGCCCGACACAGAATTGCTGGCAACGCACTTGACGCGCCAGGTCGTGCTGGTCACGGGTGCCGGGGGCAGTATCGGGGCCGAGCTGAGCCGGCAGATCTTGCAGCAGCAGCCCCGGCAATTGCTGCTGCTGGACCACAATGAATTTGGCCTGTACAGCATTCACCAGGAACTGCAGGCCATCTGCAGGGCTGGGGCGCTGGCGGTAGACCTGGTGCCCCTGCTTGGCAGCGTGGCCAACTACCCGCGCATGCATGCAGTGTGCCGGGCCTATCGACCGGCCACCATCTACCACGCGGCGGCCTACAAGCATGTGCCCCTGGTTGAAGGCAACGCCTGCGAGGGCGTGGACAACAATGTGTTTGGCACACTCAAGATGGCGCGGGCCGCCATTGAAAATTCAGTGGGGCGCTTTGTTCTGGTGTCGACCGACAAGGCCGTCCGGCCCACCAATGTGATGGGGGCCACCAAGCGCATGGCCGAGCTGGTGCTGCAGGCACTGGCGGCGGAAGGCTCGCCCCGCTTTACTGGGGCTTCGGCGGCATCGCAGGCGTCAACAGCGCAAAGGTCCGTCATTCATCAGACCTGTTTCACCATGGTGCGCTTTGGCAATGTGCTGGGCTCCAGCGGCAGCGTCGTTCCCTTGTTTCGCCGGCAACTCGCCGAGGGTGGTCCGCTGACCGTGACGCACACGGATGTCACCCGTTATTTCATGACCATTCCCGAAGCGGCGCAGCTGGTGCTACAGGCCGGCGCCATGGCGCAGGGCGGCGACGTGTTTGTGCTGGACATGGGCAACCCCGTCAAAATTCTGGAATTGGCACAGCGCATGGTGCGCCTGTCGGGGCTGTCAGTGCGGGATGTCAATAATCCGGGTGGCGATATTGAAATTGCCATCACGGGACTGCGACCGGGTGAAAAGCTTTACGAGGAACTGCTGATTGGTGACAACCCGCAGCGCACTGCCCACCCGCGCATCATGAAAGCGCACGAGCCCTTTGTGCCTTGGCCAGCGCTTAGCCCTGAGTTAACCCTGCTGGATTCTGCCGTGCAGGAGAATGATCCAGCAACCATCCAGACGCTGCTTCAACGCCACGTGCACGGTTATCAGCCCAGCGCAACGCCCTCATGATTTTTAAAAGATTACCGCTGTGGCGCTGCAGGGCGCTGATGCGGCACAATTTGCAACTCAATTCTTTGACTCCCCTTCAAACAGGATTGCACCATGACCGACACGCTCAACATTGCCCCCCGCGACAAAGCCGAAATTCTGGCGCAGGCGCTGCCCTACATCCGCAAATTCCATGGCAAAACCATGGTTATCAAGTACGGTGGCAATGCGATGACCGACCCGGCGCTACAAGCCGATTTTGCGGAGGATGTGGTGCTGCTGAAGCTGGTTGGCATGAACCCGGTGGTGGTGCATGGCGGCGGCCCGCAGATCGAGGCCGCGCTGAACCGCCTGGGCAAAAAGGGCGAGTTCATCCAAGGTATGCGCGTGACGGATGAAGAAACCATGGAAGTTGTGGAGTGGGTGCTGGCCGGCCAGGTGCAACAGGACATTGTGGGCCTGATCAACCAGGCCGGTGGCAAGGCCGTGGGCCTGACTGGGCGCGATGGGGCCATGATTCGCGCGCAGAAACTAAAACTGGTTGACAGCCATGACCCCAGCAAGGAGCATGACGTGGGCCTGGTCGGCGACATTCTGTCGATCGACCCCAGCGTCGTGAAAGCCTTGCAGGACGATGCCTTCATTCCCGTCATCAGCCCGATTGGTTTTGGTGAAAATAATGAGAGCTACAACATCAACGCCGACGTGGTGGCCGGCAAGCTGGCCACCGTGCTCAAGGCCGAGAAACTGGTGTTGCTGACCAACACGCCCGGCGTGCTGGACAAGGCCGGCAAACTGCTGACCGACCTGACCGCCCGTGAAATCGACGAAATGTTTGCAGACGGCAGCATTCACGGGGGCATGTTGCCCAAGATCTCGTCGGCGCTGGACGCTGCCAAGAGTGGCGTCAACGCCGTACACATCATCGATGGCCGTGTGCCCCATGCCCTGCTGCTTGAGATTTTGACCGAGCAGGCCTATGGGACGATGATTCGTTCCCATTGACCGAATGTGGACGGTGATTCGCTCCCATTGAATCAATGAAAACCCTTGCTGTCGCTATGCGAGAATCAATTCAACCCATCGCTTTGCTCCATGCCTGACGCCGAAATTTCCTCCAACCCCACGCCATTGGACAGTGATGTAGCCGTCCTCATCCGCAAGCGCCCCAAGCCCGGCGAACGCCGTGTGCAAATTTTGCAGGCACTGGCCGCCATGCTGGAGCAGCCGGGGGCCGAGCGCATCACCACCGCCGCACTGGCGGCACGTCTTGACGTCAGCGAGGCCGCGCTCTACCGCCACTTTGCCAGCAAGGCGCAAATGTTTGAAGGCCTGATCGAGTTCATCGAACAGAGCGTGTTCTCGCTGGTCAACCAGATCGCCGAACGGGAGGGTGCAGCGTTGGCATCCGACACGGGTGGGGGGGCCCGGCATGCCGGCAAGGTGGCGGCCATGCTGATCCAGTTTGCCGAGAGAAACCCCGGCATGACGCGTGTGATGGTGGGCGACGCGCTGGTGTTCGAGAACGAGCGTCTGCAGCAGCGCATGAACCAGTTTTTTGACAAGAT
>JANMVO010000527.1:0-7889 GCA_031392805.1 Rhodoferax sp.
TTTCGGCGCCATGGGAATGACCAAGGAAATGCCGCTGCAACAGATGGCCAATGAAACCCGGCTGATGCGTATTTATGAGGGACCGAGCGAGGTTCATCGCTGGGTGATTGCGCGGGAATTGTTGCGCCTCAAGCGCTGAAATTGGCCTTCCAGCAATTCGACAGGTTTATTCAAGCGTAATGCTGCCAGCTCGGGCCACCTTGGACCAGCGGTCAATTTCTGCGCGCATAAAGGCGTTGTACGCCTCGGGTGTACTGCCCAGCGGATCGGTGCCTTGCCTGGCCATCTGGGCGCGAACTTCCGGCATGCCCAGCACTTTGAGTATTTCCAGATTCAGTCTTGCCACAATCGGTGCAGGCACCGCCGCAGGCACCAGCACGCCTTGCCAGGCGCTGGCTTCGTAACCGCTGATCCAGCTTTCAGACACGGTCGGTACATTGGGCAGCGCCGCAATCCGCTCTTTGCTTGTCACTGCCAGAGCCCGGACGCGACCGTCCCGTATGTAGGGAAGGGCGGAACTCATGGCGTCCACGGCAAATTGGATTTGGCCACCGAACAAATCGATCAGTGCCGGGGCGCTGCCCTTGTACGGTATGTGCACCGCATTCAGGCCGGCGGTCTGCAGCAGTTGCGCCGGGATCACGTGCGTGATGGTGCCCGTGCCGGCCGAACCGTAGCTGAATTTGCCGGGATTGGCCTTGACCTCCTCGATAAATTCCTTGACGTTGCGGGCTTTGAATTCGTTATTCACGATCAGCACCGTTGGCGCGGCAGCGGTCAGAGCAATTCCGGTGAAATCACGCGTCGGGTTGTAAGGCAGCTTGGGCGAAAGCGCCGCCGACAGCGCAAAGGAAGAGGTGTTGTAGAGCAGCGTGTAGCCATCGGCCGGTGCCCGGCTGACGGCATCGGCAGCCAGCACGGCGTTGGCCCCCGGCCGATTTTCAATCACCACCGGCTGGCCCAGCAATTCGCCGAGTTTGATGGCCAGCAGGCGAGCTATATTGTCCGTTGGGCCGCCCGCCGGAAAACCGAGGATCATTCGCAGCGGCTTCGACGGGTAGCCTGCCTGGGCCTGCGCGCCGCCGCTCAGGACAGCGGCCGAAAATGAGCCGAACGCCATCAGCGCATCACGTCGCGTCGGCAGGCTGAAGATTGAAGCTGGTTTCATGGTGGTCTCTTGGTATCTTCATTTGTGTGCGGTTTGCTGTTTGAAGTGCTGCGATCACGTTTTTACTGGCGCAAACTTGGCGCTGCAACCAGGACCGAAGAAATAATCGTCGGCTGACTGACCTGATCGCGCACGGATTGCACCGGTTATTGCAATTCAACTTTTGCTTCAAGCGCGATTTTTTTCCATTTGTCAATTTCAGCGCGCTGGTAAAGACGCATCTCAGTCTGCCCGCCGCGCATGACCTCGACGTTCTGGTCAACGAAAAACTTCTGGGTATCTGGCATCGCCAGAATGCGCACGAAAAGATCCGAAAGCGTGTCCACGATATCTTTGGGCACTTTAGCGGGCGCCGCAATCGCATTCCACGGCGCGGTCGTGAAATCCCGAAGGCCGGCCTCGCTGGTGGTCGGCACGTCGGGCGCGCCACTGCTGCGCTTGTCCGCCGCGATGGCCAGTGCGGTTGCGCGCCCGCCCTTGATCAACGGCATAGCCGAAGTGATGTCGACAACACCGAGGTCTACCTGCCCGGAAATCACGGCAGCCACCGTTTCGGGGGCGCTCTTGTAGGGCACATTGGTGTATTTGATGTCGGCACGTTGCGCAAATAATTCAGCCATGAGCTGGTAGCCGGCAGAGCCCGTGCCTATGGTGATCTGTCCGGGGCTGCGCTGTGCCGCCGCGACGAGCGCGTCGAGCCGTTTGTAGGGGGAACCTGATGAAGTCAGCAAAATGATAGGCGAGCGCATCACCAGCGATATCGGAACAAAGTCAAGCAATGGGTCATAAGGCAGCTTCTTGAAGAGCGCGACATTGGTCGCCAGCGTAGAGTTGCTGCCAAAGAAAAGCGTGTAGCCATCTGGCGGTGCGCCGAGTGCCGCCTGGACCCCGATAAATCCGTTGCCACCTCCCCGGGGGTCAACGATGACCGGCTGGCCGGTTATCTCAGTGATTTTCTTTCCCATGAAACGTGCAGCAGCCTCAGCCCCGCTGCCGGCCGGGAAGGGGACAACGAACCGGATCGGCCGATTGGGGTAGGGCGATTCAGCACGCGAGTTTTGCAAAAATGCCAGGCTGGCAACCAGCACCAGTGCAGCCCTGCGGGTTGCGTTTACCGAAAAAAGATCCTTCGCGGAACGGGATTCCGTGGGCAGCATGGATTGAGTCTCCTGGGATGGCTTTGACATTGGGTCTCGCATCGCAGCGCTTGCGCCAAAGACCTCTGATTGATCTTAGTTGCTTGTTGGCTGCTTAGCAACTTGCATGCGAATCAGCGTGCTATTGAACTAAATGTGGAGGTGCGGGCGGTTCTGGGCGTGGTCAGGGCGGCGCGATACCTGCAAGCCAGACGCGCGCGCTGACTTTTTTAATTCCGGCGCGCTGCGCTTAACTTTGCCGGAGCAAAGTTAGCCTTCTCTGAAAAGCTGCTCAAGCGCTACGCGCTCTCCCACCTTTTTGCCTGCGGCGAAAGTTTGACCAAGCGCTACGCGCTTTATCTGCTGCGCAGATCACGCACTACGTGCGCGGCCACCCTTTTCAGCCCAGGTGCGGGTCCAGCGAATTTGCATCACCCTGAGCATGGCCAGCATGACCAGTGACAGCGCGGCGAAGAATAGAAAGCCCCACATGTAGGTGCCCGCGTATTGCTTCGACAGGCCCATGGCGTTTGGCACCAGGCCACCGCCCAGTGCACCGATTTCTCCAATCATCGAGCCCGCCACCGCAGTGGCCAGCGGCCAGCGCAGTGGCACCAACTGGAACAGCGCGCCATTGCCTGCGCCAAGGGCCGAGAAGCACAGCATCACCAGCAACGTGGTTGCGGCAAGCGACTTGCCCGCCAGGGCGCAGGCCACCAGCGTGCCGGCGATGGTCAGCAACACCACGCTCAGGGTGTTGACGCCGCCCCAGCGGTCTGAAATCCAGCCGCCAAAGACGCGCAGCGCCGCCCCCATGAAAGCCGCCAGCATGGTGAGCTGGCCGGCCTGTATCTTGCTCACGGAAAACTGGTCGTAGTAGTACGTGGGCAAAAAAGTGGCCAGCCCGATAAAGCCGCCAAATGTCACCGCGTAAATCAGGCTGAAAGCCCAGCCATCGGCCTCAAACAGGCAGGCAATGTGCTCTTTGAAACTGGCATGTTTGTCCACGTCGGGCGGTTCCTTGGCGAACACAATCATCACGATCATGGGGATGCTGATGGCAATTGCCGCAATGCCGTACACCGTGACCCAGCCATAGGCTTGGGCCAGCGGCGGTGCCACCAGCACTGACACGGCGGTGCCCACGTTACCTGCGCCAACCAGGCCCATGGCCAGGCCTTTGTGGCGTGGCGGGAAGGAGCCAGACCCCAGGGACAGCGCCACGCCAAAACTGGCTCCGGCAATGCCGAGCAGAACACCCATCGCCAGCAGGTCATTGAAGCTTTTGACGAAGAAAAAACCGAACAACAAGGCCACGGCAATTAAGACCATCTCTACCAGCGTGGCGTTTTTGCGGCCAATGTACTGCGACAGAATGCCCAGTGGAAACCTCATCAAGGCCCCGGCAAAAATGGGTATCGACAGCATCAGCCCCTTTTGCGCGGGGCTCAGGTTATAGGTCTCTGAAATAAACGGCGCCATAGCGCCGTTAAGAACCCAGATGCAGCATGAAAATGAAAAATACAAAAACGCAGCAAACAGGGTGGGCGAGTGACCACTCTTCAAAAAGCTGCCAAAAAACCCCGAAGTACTTGCCATGGTGCGTATCCCTTTAATTTTGATTCTCAAATAGCATTGCGAAACTCGTGCCAGCTTTTGAGGCGCGCATCGATCCCGGATCGGTGCAAACAGTTGTCACCTGCTGCCGGTGAGGGCGTTTGCGTGCGGTGCATGATCACCGCATGCACCATTTAGGGTCGGTGAGTGGTTCGCAGCCTGCCAATCACGCAGCCAGTGGTTTTGAATTGCCATTTCGGGTCTGTGAAGTTCTGAAACAACAGGGCTCTGCGCCACTGATTGGCGGGAGTGTGAATTTTCATTGGTCCAGCCGGTGCTCTTTGCAGAACCTGCAGACCTAGCGCAGCCGGAACAGCCGGCGCTGGAAAATTCCGGCTTAGAGCTGCCGCAGCAGCCCAGGCGGCAGCACGGCAAGCAACAGTCCGCGCCAGTCAAACGGCTGGCGCGCTGGCTTCACCGCATTTTCCGCCTCAAATTGGCTTCTAGCCAGCGTACCTTCTACATTGTTAGATATTACTTTAATAGCATTTTCAAGTTTTGGTGCCGACGGCATGAAATTCGCGCCGGTGAACTCGCGTGCTGACGAACCCCAGGGACTGTGAAAAACTGCACTGTCCATGGTGTTCTCCGCTTGCGTTGAAATGTCTTTGAAATCGGGAGGCATCACCGCCGACTTGGCGCGCTGGATCAGCAGCATGCGCACATCCATGTCGCCGCGTTTGGTGATGGAGCCAAGATGGTTCTTGCCACCGCTGGAATTCTGCTGTGGTGTCAGCCCCAGCCAGTCTCCAAACTGCGCGCAACGTTGGCGTCGTTCTTTCCGCCTCCCTAAGGGGCCACCAGGTGGGCCGGAATGATGCGCGCATCCAGGCCCCGAGCCCACCAGCTTGCGGGCCCAATGGTGGGCACTGAAGCTGGCTTGCATCGAAATCAGGCAGCCTGGGGGCAGTTGCACACACCAGGTCATGAATTTGTCTCGCTCCAATTGTCTGTTGCTCAACACTCTGCCACGCCAGTGAGCGCAGCGGCCAGCACAGGGTCATCATCCGGGTCGGTGGGCACCACTCGCGGCACGGATCAGGGGGACACAACCACGGCCAAAGCGCGCAAGTCTTCCACAATGCCTTGTGGCGTCAAGATGTCGGCCCCCCAGCCGCTTGCGCAGGATGGGTGCCCCCGGCGATGCGTTCAGGTAATGGCGGTTGCCGGGGCGCGCATGGGCACTGTGGCCATGGGTGATGACGGCGCGGTCTTACCGCGCGCCAGGGATCAATGAAGAAGTTGCCAGGCGGGCAAAACAGGCCTTCGGGCCGCGCTATGACGAGGTCCATTGAACTGGTTCGCCAAATGCTTCAGAAGTGCTTCAGAAGTGCTTCAGACTTGTCGATGCAACGTGTCGATTCAACTTGTCATTCACCCAGCGGCAAACCGGTCCAGCGCCGCCTTGCCCGCCACCGCCGAGACTGCGCTCACCGCCGTGCCCCAAGCCATGTCCAGCATGGCCAGGCCGACCGGCCAGTTTTTCAGCGTCGCCAGGTTGGTCAGGTCATAGGTGGCATAGGCAAAGAAACCAAACAGCGCGCCATACAACGCTGTTTTGCCGTATCCGGGGCTAAATCCGGTGCCATTGCCGGGCACGGCCTCGTTGGGCACCACTGCAAAGAACACCAGGCCAATGGCGTACAGGGTGTAGAAAGCAATGGCGACGGATACAACCGGGCGCTCGGCCATCAAATGGCCAATGCCGTCCTGGTAAAACGACTTGGCGACCACGCCCAGCCAGATCATGTCGAGTGCCACCATCACCACAAAGGTGGCGGCATACGTGGCGATGTATTTGCTCATGCGGGCATTATTCCCGGCGTTTTGATCAGCGTTGCGACGACACGCGCCAGACCACATTGCCCACATCGTCTGCCACCAGCAAAGCACCCTGTTTGTCCAGCACGACGCCAACCGGGCGCCCGTAGGCTGTGCCTTCGCCGCTCAGAAAACCAGTCAGCACATCGAGCGGTTCGCCACTGGCGCGGCCACTCTCAAACGGCACAAAAATCACCTTGTAGCCACTGTGCGGCCGGCGGTTCCACGAGCCATGCTGGCCGATGAACATGCCGTTGGCAAACGGTGCCGGCAGCGCGTTGCCAAAAGACGATGCCAGGCCGAGCGACGCGGTATGCGGACCCAGCGCGTAGTCGGGTGCCAACGCCTTGGCCACCAGCTCGGGTTGCTGGGGTTTGACCCGCACGTCCACATGCTGGCCGTAGTAGCTATAGGGCCAGCCGTAAAACGCGCCATCTCGAACCGAGGTCAAATAATCCGGCACCAGGTCACTGCCAAGCTCATCGCGCTCATTCACCACCGTCCACAAGGCGGCGCTGGCGGGGTTCCATGCCATGCCATTGGGATTGCGCAGGCCCGACGCAAAAATGCGGTGCACGCCCGTCTGCACATCGACCTCCCAGATGGCGGCGCGCCCGGCCTCGACATCCATGCCGTTTTCGGCCACATTGCTGTTGGAGCCCACCGTCACATACAGCTTGCGGCCATCGGCGGACGCAATCAGGTTTTTGGTCCAGTGGTGGTTGATGGGGCCACCCGGCAGATCAACCAGCTTGGCACCCGCTGCGGTGATGCGCGTGTCGCCCGCAGCATACGGAAACTTCAACACCGCATCGGCGTTGGCGACGAAGAGTTGGTTGCCCACCAGGGCCATGCCAAACGGTGAATTCAGCCCGTTGGATGCGTCCAGCAGCACGGCGCGCACGTCAGCGACGCCATCACCGTCGGTGTCGCGCAGCAGGGTGATGCGGTTGGCGCTGGGCACACCGGCACCGGCCCGTTTCATCACGAGACCCATCACCCACCCGCGGATGCCGTTGGCGCCATCGGGCTTGGGCGGCGCATTGGTCTCGGCCACCAGCACATCGCCGTTGGGCAGCACATAAAGCCAGCGCGGATGGTCCAGGCCGCTGGCGAATGCGTTGACGCGTGTGCCAGGCGCGGCCTGCGGCGTGGCACCCCTCGGCCACCCTTTCGCTGGCGCGATGTTGACCGTGGGGATCAGCGTTTTTTGCGGTGCGGGCAGCGCTGGGATGGGTCCTGTGCCTGCGGATACCGGCAGTTGGGCGATGTCACCACACGCGGTGACTGCCATAGACACCACCAAGAGAAACGAAGAGCCCGTCAGCGACCGCAGAAGCGGACTTGCACGCTGCCGCGCAGGGCGAATTGCAATGCGACGCTGCAACGGGCTCTCAACGCTCATAGCCGCCCGGTCAACAACAGCACAATGAGAATGATGACCACCAGACCCAGCCCGCCGCTGGGGCCGTAACCCCAGCCCTTGCTGTGCGGCCAGCTTGGAATGGCACCGATCAGCAGCAGTATCAAGACGATCAACAGAATGGTTCCAATGCTCATACGTTTCTCCTGAATGTAGGGGTTGGGGAGTGGAAATCAGTTGGCTGGCGCGGAAGCAGCCGGCACCACGATGATGGCGGTGTTGCCACCGGTCTTGCCGGTTGCACCTGTGGAGCCGGTGTCGCCCGTGCTGCCGGTTGCACCCGTACTGCCCATGCCGCCTGTGGCGCCGGTATTGCCAGTCGCGCCTGTGGGTCCAGCCGGGCCGGGTACTGCCACTGGCGTGGGCACGTTCACCACCGTGGGTCGGTCACATGCGGCCAAAGCCAGTGCGGCGAGCAAGGCGGAAATCAGTATTGGGTGTTTCATGTCAGTCCTTTTGAAGTGTTGAAAGAGTCTGAAAATTCAGGGCTTGTCGGTGCTTGTGCGCGCAGGTGCAGGCGGGGAGGCAGGGTCCTCCCCTTTTGAATGCGAGATGCCGGCGCGTTCTGCCTTCAGCGTGCGCAATCTGTCGCCACGCTGATGCAAGCGTAAGCCTGTAGCCATCAATCGCGAGTAAGTCAGCGGCGCAGATGGGTGTCAGACAGCATGTCGCGAGGGCTAAGACATTTCTGACAAAAGCGCCTGGGCAGGCGGCCAGCACGCAT
>JANMVO010000543.1:0-17852 GCA_031392805.1 Rhodoferax sp.
TGATCGAAACAGGTAACCACATCGCTCAAGCACCTAGCCACAGATTTGAGCGCGCAAGCAGTCTGGCAACTTATTTGCGCGAGGCCGCAGATGCGCAGTCGCCGTGGGCGGCGTTCACTGACCAGTCGCCACTATGGCAAAGCGAAAATCTGCGCGCGCTGGCTGAGACTTGGCCCCAGCTTGCCAGTGGCGGCACCTCGATTGGCGATCACACGATCAAGGACGTAGCCGAGTACTACGCCAAGGCCGGTTATTTCGTAGAGATACTCACGGGGGATGCAGGATTGAAAGCCTACCAACCAGTCTGGCCCGTAGCTATCCCGAGAAGACGGCGGTGATGCCTGCGGGAAAGATCTAACCCATGAACGATGCATTAGTTTCAACGTTGCCGGATGCTGATATGCAGGCCGCACCCAAAGCCTTATTGCGAACGGCTCAGCGGGCTCGCGAGATAGCTCGGCTAACCAATACGCCCCTAGTACTGATACGCGACGGTGTGCTGGTCGAGGAGTTTGTGACCGATGCGCGTCCGGGGGGTAAAGAAAACCCGGTGCTGCCAAGCTCCTGAACTTGCGCCACCAATTCGAAGATTCGCCTGATGACCCTCGAAGACCAGCACACCGACCGCAAATCCCTGCGCACCGTCACCGGCAAGACGGCGGACTGGGACGCGCTGGCGAAAGACTGCGTGTGCTTCGCCAATGGTGCAGGTGGCCGCTTGTTGGTCGGCATCGAAGACGACGAGGCTTTGCCACCTGCTGGGCAGGTGGTGCCGCCGGACTTGCTGGATCGACTGCGCAAACGCATTGGCGAGTTGACGGTGAATGTGCAGGCGCTGCCCAGCTTGCAGCGCGCGGCCAACGGCGGCGAGTTCATTGAGCTGGTGGTTGACCGCGCGGCCAGCGTGGCCTCCACCCGCGACGGGCGTTATTTTCTGCGCGTGGCCGACACCTGCCAGCCGGTGCTGGGTGACGACGTGCTGCGCCTGGCCAACGAGCGGCCGGGGCGGCCCTGGGAGGCGATGGACAGTGGCGTGCCGCGTGGCTTGGCGGACACCGACAAACTTGCGCACTTTGTGCAGGGCATTCGCAGCTCCGACCGGGTCAAGGAATCGGTGAAGGAAAAAAGCGCTGACGAATTGCTAACCCATTACGGCCTGGCGCAGGGCGCCACGCTGACCCGCCTGGGCGTGTTGCTGCTGGGCACCACGGCTGACCGGCGGGCGCTGGGGCACCGCGCCGCTGGTGCAGGCGATCAAGTACGACGAGCAGGGGCAAAAGATCAACAAGTGGGTGTGGGACGACTGTGCGCTGTCGCCCGTCGAGCTGGTGGACGCCGTCTGGCGCGAGTTGCCGGATTTCCGCGAGAGCTACGAGGTGGCCGAGGGCTTGTACCGGCGCAGCGTGCCGGCCTATGACGAAAAGGTGGTGCGCGAGCTGCTGGTCAATGCGCTGGTGCACCGGCCCTATACGCAGCAGGGCGACATTTACCTCAACCTGCACCCGCAGCAGCTGGCGGTGGTCAACCCCGGCCGCCTGCCGCTGGGGGTCACGCCGCGCAACATGCTGCACGCCAGCCGCCGCCGCAACGAGGGGTTGGCGCGGGTGTTCCACGACCTGGGCCTGATGGAGCGCGAGGGCAGCGGCTTCGATTTGATTTACGACCGGCTGCTGCCGCAAGGCCGCCCCGCGCCCGTGCCCGAAGAGGGCGCGGACTGGTTTAAGGTGACCATCCAGCGGCGCATTGTGAAGCCCGAGGTGATGCGCCTGCTGGCAGAGGCGGATGAACGCTTTCAACTGACCCAGCGCGAGCGCATCACCCTGGGCGCATTGGCCCAGACCGAAGGCATGACAGCCAGGGAGTTGGGGGCTGTGCTGGAGACCGATGGTGGCGATGAACTTTCTGTGTGGCTGGGGCGCTTGGTATCGACGGGTTTGGTGCTGACCACCGGCAAGACTTCGGGCATGCGCTATTTTGTGGCGCCTGATTGGTTGCGTGGCACGCAGCTTGATCGCAAAACGACTCTGGTCAGAATCACGCCACACAGGTTGCGGGCGCTGATTCTGGAAGACTTGGCGCGTTACCCTGAGTCGTCCAGCGGAGACATCAACCGGCGTATTGGGGCAGAGATTTCGGCCAGAACCGTGAAGCGGGCTTTGGACGAGTTGTTAAGTACTGCGGAAGTTGCCTATGCGGGGGAGCGGCGGTGGCGGCGTTATCGTTTAAGCGACGCACTCTCTAATGGACAAAAGAGTGGAGAGTTTTCATGAACGCCATGGGCTCTGCACCATATAAATTCTCTAAGTGGTTGATATTTAATGGATTTTATAAAGGCCATTCTTTGAGTTTGTCTTTTATGAGCTATTGCTTTGTCCAATAGAAATAGCCCATGGCCTACACCAACATCAACAGCGAAGACCGTCTGGTGAGTGACCTGCTGCTGCGTCGCTTGATGAGCGGAGAATTGGCGGTATGACCACGCAAAAGAAAATCGTCATCATCGCGGGCCCCAACGGGGCCGGTAAAACGACGTTTGCCCGCGAGTTTTTGCCTTTTGACGCGCACTGCCCTATCTTCGTCAATGCGGACCTGATCGCCGCTGGCATTGCACCGTTTCAGCCTGAAACTGTGGCCTTTCGGGCGGGCAGGTTGATGCTGCAAGAGCTGGCGTACCATACCGCCGAGGGGCGCAGTTTTGCTTTTGAAACCACGCTTTCAGGCCGCACCTACGCACCCATGATCGATACCTGGCGTGCCAATGGCTACACCGTGAAATTGATCTTTCTGTCACTGGTTTCAAGCGACGAGGCCGTCGCCCGCGTGGCAAACCGTGTCCGCCAGGGTGGGCACAACATTCCGGCGGAGACTATTCGCCGCCGGTTTACGTCAGGCCTGCTTCATTTCCGTGACACCTATCGGCACCGAGTCGACTTCTGGCAGATGTTCGACAATAGTGGCGACAGCCCACAGTTACTCGAAGAAGGAGCAAATCCATGAGTGCCGCATTGCAAGCGCCAATCGTTTCCCGACTTTCGGATGCCGACATGCAAGCGGTACCCGCCGCTTTGGCGCGTGCCGCCCTTCGTGCCCGTGAACTTGCAGCACTCACGGGTACGCCCCTGGTGGTTGCCCGAGATGGTAAATTGATCGAAGCAGCGGTTCCGCTTGGCGACACAAAACCAATGAATGGTGTTTCGCCCGTTCAAAAATTGGTGACATCAGCAGCCGCATCGGCCCGGAGGCAAGTCGGTCGCAACTGAAGCGGGCTTTGACGGAGTTGGCAGGCTTTGCTGTCGTGGTCATGGAAGGCGAACGCAGGGGTGTGCGTTACAGGCTGGCGGTTGAAAAATGATGCATGTTCATTTGGCTCAAATAGCCTCTAATCGCCGCCAATATTGAGGTGTACTGAGCCAAACAACCAGACACAGCGTTGCTAAGCCATTGTTTTTAATAATGTTTTCAATTTTCCACGCGTGGAAAATGAGCCAAATCTGAGCCCACAGTTGAGCCAAGTGGCCCCAAGAGTGCCAAGGGTCTCCAGGAAACCCATCCATGGCGGGGAACTCGGTAGTATTATCTTTGCTTGAAATTGGTATTACCCTGAGGCATCCATGAACACATTGACGCTGAAAATTCCCGAATCGCTGGACGCTGCCTTGCAACTGGCCAGCGCACGGCGGCGGATGACCAAGTCGGCCGTGGTGCGTGAGGCGCTGGAGACGGTGCTGGCCGATGAACTGCGGCAAACCACGCCAGCGGCCAACTGGGTGGACCGTTGGCGCGGCGTATTGGGCAGCAACGAAGCCAACCCCTGCGCAGACGCGCGCGTGGCGCACATCCTGCGCAAGCACCTGCGCTGATGCGGCTGCTGCTCGACACCAACATCATTCTGGATGTCGTTTTTCAACGGCCCGGCGAACATGTTTCGTCGGCGTTGATTACCTCTTGCGGGCCGCAAAACCAGGCGCTGCTGGCTTGGCATTCGGTGGCTACGCTGGCCTACCTGATAGAGCGCGAACGCAATGCGGCCATGGCACGTGATGTCATCACCGATTTGTTGACCTGGGCACAGGTGGCCACCACCGGCCATGCCGATGCACTTCAAGCGCTGCAATTGCCGATGCCAGATTTTGAAGATGCCTTGCAGGTGTGCGCCGCCCTGGCCTGTGGTGCGGACTACGTCATCACCCGCAACCAGCGGGACTTTGTGAAATCGCCCGTGCCTGCGTTAACGCCTGAAGAGTTTCTGGCGCGCCATCCATTGATATTGATGTAAGCAGCCCATGGCCTACACCGACATCAACAGCGAAGACCGTCTGGTGCAGGCCACCTTTGCCGGGCATCTGGAAAAGACGCTGGGTTGGGACAGCGTCTACGCCTGGAACCAGGAGACCTTTGGCCCCACCGGCACGCTGGGTCGCAGTAGCGAACGCGATGTGGTGCTGGTGCGTGACCTGCGCGCTGCGCTGGTCAAACTCAACCCGCAACTGCCGCCGGGTGCGATTGAAGAGGCCATTGCCAAGCTGACGCACCACGACTTCTCGCGCACGCTGCTGCAGCACAACCAGGCGTTTTACAAGCTGGTGCGCGACGGCGTGCCGGTAAGTTACCGCAATGCCCAGGGCCAGCTTTGCCATGCGCAGGCGACCGCAATTGACTTTCGCAACGCCGGCAACAACCGCTTTCTGGTGGTGCGCGAACTCAAAATTACCGGGCTGCGCACCCCCAACTACAACCGCCGGGCCGACCTGGTGTGTTTTGTCAATGGCCTGCCGCTGGTGTTTATTGAACTCAAGGCGGTGTACAAAAACATCCGTGCCGGTTTTGATGGCAATTTGCGCGACTACCTGGACGAGAACGTGGTGGCCCATGCGTTTCACCACAACGCGTTTTTGATTGTGAGCAATGGCGACAACGCGCGCTTTGGCTCCATCACCAGCACCTGGGAGCATTTTGGCGAGTGGAAGCGGCTGGACGAAAAAGACATGGGCAGTGTGGCCGCCGAGGTGCTTCTTAACGGCATGCTGGCCAAAGTCCGTTTGTTGGATATTGTTGAAAACTTCATCCTCTTCGACGCCAGCAAGCCGGGGACCGTGCGCAAGGTGGTGGCGCGCAACCACCAGTTACTGGGCGTGAACCAGGCTGTGGCTGCCGTGGTGCGGCAAGAGGCTTTGAAACGCCAGTTTCCGGTGGGCGCGCGGCTCAAGCACCGGGTCATCGAGATGCCGGTGTCAAGCCTGAACACAGCCGCCAATGAGCCCCTGGCGGTTTACCCCATGGCGGCAGAACCCGTGCCGCAATACCTGCAAATCATCGAGCGTGCCCACCCTGACCTGGGCCGCCTGGGCGTGGTGTGGCACACGCAGGGCAGCGGCAAGTCGTATTCCATGGCCTTCTTCGCCGAGAAGGTGCGACGCACGGTGCCAGGCAACTTCACCTTCGTGCTGATGACGGACCGGGACGACCTGGACCGCCAGATTTACAAAACCTTTGTTGGCTGCGGCGTGGCGGATGACCAGACACCGCGTGCCGGCTCGGGCCGGGAGCTGGAGCAACTGCTCAAGCAAAACCACCGCTATGTGTTCAGCCTGATCCACAAGTTCAACCAGGAGGTAGCGCCAGACCGGCCCTACAGCGAACGGGACGACATTATTGTGGTGTCAGACGAGGCGCACCGCACCCAGTCCGGCAAGCTGGCGCGCAACATGCGGCTGGCGCTGCCAAATGCGGCCTTTATCGGCTTTACCGGCACGCCGCTGTTCAAGAACGACGAGTTGACCAAACGCATTTTTGGCAGCTACGTTTCGCGCTACGATTTCAAGCGCGGCGAAGAAGACGGTGCCACCGTCAAGCTGGTGTACGAGAACCGGGGCGAAAAGCTGGGCCTGGCACGGCTGGATTTGAACGACAAGATCGCCGCCGCAGTGGACGCCGCCGACCTGGACCCAGACCAGACCGCGCTGCTGGAGAAACTGCTGGGCCGTGACTACGAGGTCATCACCGCCGACGAGCGGCTGGAAAAAATTGCCACTGATTTTGTGGCGCATTGCAGCACCCGCTGGGAAGCGGGCAAGGCCATGCTGGTGTGCATCGACAAGGTCACCTGCGCGCGCATGTTGCTGCTGATTGAGCCGAAGTGGAAGGCCAAGGCCGTTGCAGTGCGGGTGGAAGCGCAAGCCAGGCTCACCGCCATTGAGGCAGCTACAGATGATGAAACGCGCCAACTCTTGCACGCCCGGCGTGACCGGCTGCGGGCCAAGGCCGACTGGATGGATGAGACCATTATTGAACTCGTCATCAGCGAAGCGCAAAACGAAGTGGCCGATTTCAAAAAGTGGGGCTTTGACATCATCCCGCACCGCGCCCGGATGAAGCAGGGGTTTGAAACGCCCGATGGCAAACGGGTGGTTGTGGAGTCGGCGTTCAAGAACCCCCAGCACCCTTTTCGCGTGGCAATTGTGTGCGCCATGTGGCTGACGGGCTTTGATGTGGAATGCCTCTCAACGCTGTACATCGACAAGCCGATGCGCGCGCATACCCTGATGCAGGCCATTGCGCGTGCCAACCGGGTGTATCCCGGCAAGGACTTTGGCCTGATCGTGGACTACAACGGCATGCTCAAAAGTCTGCGTGAGGCACTGGCGCAATACGCACTGGGCGACGATGGCGGTGACGCTGACATCGTGGCGCCGCTGGAAGAACGTGTGACGGCCCTGGCGGATGCCATTGCAGTGACTGAAGCCCACTTGCATGGCCTGGGGTTCGATCCGCTGACCTTGGTTGGCACCCAGGGCTTCGCACGCATCACCGGTCTGGCAGATGCAGTGAATGCGGCGTACAACAGTGACGAGTCCAAGCGCCGTTATGAGATTCTGGCCCGGGTGGTATTCAACCGTTTCAAGGCCCTGCTGGTCGAGCCGTCGGCGCTGGCGTATGCCGAGCGCCATGACAACATTGAAGCGATTTACAAGAAGCTGGGCGAGCGGCGCGATAGGGCCGATGTGAGTGCGCTGATGCAGGTACTGCACCGCATCGTCAACCAGGCCATTGCTTCGATTGCACCCGGTGGGGATCAGGCCAGCGGACTGACAATGGACCTGTCGCAGATCAACATGGAAAAGCTGCGCCAGGAGTTCGGGAAAAAAGTGAAGCGCAAGGCGACGGTGATTGAAGATATCCGTCAGATTGTGGAAGTCAAACTGGCCCAGATGCTGGCCCGCAACCCGCTGCGCATGAGCTACGAGAAGAAGTACCAGGAAATCATCGCCGCCTACAACCAGGACAAGGACCGCGCCACCATCGAAGACACGTTTGCGCAATTGATCGACCTGGCCAGCAGCCTGGATGCAGAGCAGCGCCGCGCGGTGGAAGAAGGCTTGAGCGAAGAGCAGTTGGCATTATTTGATCTGGTCCAACGCGATGACTTGTCCAAGACGGACCGCGAGCGCATCAAGCAAGCCAGTCGTGAATTGCTGGCCGGCGTTTTGAAAGTCATCGCACCGATGGACCGCTGGACCGAGAAGGAGCAGACCCAGGCCGAGGTGCAGACCTTCATTCTGGACCATATCTTTGAAGTGCTGCCCGAGCCACCCTACACACCTGACGACAAGCAACAGGTGGCTGCGCTGGTGTATCGGCACATCTGGCAGCAAAGCGTGCAGGACCAGTTCTCGGCCTAGCGGCTACTGCGCCTTCAAATTCGCCGCCTTTTGCGGTTCAAGCCAAGGGTGGCCATTTTGCGGCGTTTGAGCAGCCACAAGCGTTTGTGGAGGACCTCAGAACTTGTTTCCGGCTACTGCGTTGAGCGGGCTTGCATCGCATTCATCGGAGCCATAAACTACTATTTATATAGCTAAGTATGTATACAGGACGAGGGCTATCGCTTATTTTTCTTCCTAAACTGGGGTAGAAATGCCCTAGCGCCTGCACGGCTGAAATTCTTGCAGTATTCTGCGAGCATCAATACGCAGTGGTCGACCGACTGAAAGCCAGTCAACGTTTATCGAGTACCGTTCACCGAGTCACGTTTACCGGGGGTCATCATGTTTTCAGAAAATCGCTTTTTCAAGAGCAGTGTCCGACACGTCTTCAATGGTGGCCACCTCGGTGTCATGATGGGCGTCATCCTGGGCTTCACCTTGTGGTTGTCGTCCGTGGCCTCGCAGGCGCAAGTCGCTGTGGCAGGCAAAGAGCCAACGCGCGCGCAGGCCGTCAAGGCGCTGGAGCAACCGACCGCACTGGCCCGAATGCAGGGCGCAGTTCGCCTGGCCAAGATCGGCACCATGCGCGATGCCGATCTTCTGGCAGCGCGTTTGCATGACGATGATGGGCGGGTGCGCGAGGTGGCTGCGGCGGCCATGTGGCAAATCTGGAGCCGCTCGGGCGACAAGGCGATTGACGCCCAGTACCAGCGCGGCGTCAAGCTGATGCAAGCGCGCCGGCTGGACGAAGCGGTTGCGGCGTTTTCAGACATCATCAAGAAGCAGCCGGCCTTTGCCGAGGCCTGGAACAAACGCGCCACGCTGTACTTCATGCAGGGGCAATTTGATTTGTCACTGAAGGACTGCGATGAAGTGCTAAAGCGCAACCGCAACCATTTCGGCGCGTTGTCTGGCTATGGGCAAATTTACATTCACAAGCGCGACTACCGGCGCGCCATCCAGTACCTGGAGCGGGCGCTGAAGGTCAATCCGAACCAGCCCGGCACGGCCGACACGATTGAATTGCTGGAGGAAAAACTGCAGGAGCAGCAGCGCAAAACGATCTGATTCCAGTTCTAAACTGGAATGCGTTGCGCCCGGGGCAATTTGGCAAAAGGCAAAACGTGACAGTTTTGCCCGAGACCCTTTTTGCCCGCTGCGCTGGCCCTTTCCCCGCGAACGTCCTCTTCAATGTCTCTTTCCAGGTGTAAAGACTTGCATTTCACTTTCGGGTGGGGCCGGATCATTCGTGCACAAAGGTTTGGATGAGCTTTTTCAAAAAGGGAAGAGTGCCAAAGTTCAAAGGGCGCTGGCCGAGCGCATCGTCCGGCGTCTGGATGCGCCAGCCGCCGCCAGAACACCAGAATCATTGAATGTGCCCGGCTTTGACTTTCATTCACTGCAAGGCAAACCCAAACGTTACAGCATCCATGTCAATGGCCCGTGGTGCATTACCTTTGAATGGCAGGGCGAAAGCGCGCTGCGGGTCGATTTAGAAAATTACCATTAGGAGCTAGTGATGACGACACGTAAACCGACCCACCCCGGCGCCATCCTGCGGGAAGACGTCTTGCCCCACTTGGGCCTGACTGTCAGCACATTTGCCCGCAGCTTGGGCATTTCGCGCCAAAACCCTGCACGCCGTTCTGTCAGAGCGCAGCGGCGTCTCGGCAGAGATGGCCTTGCGGCTTGGAGCCAGTCTTGGCAACGGTGCCCACCTCTGGCTGGACATGCAATCCAGATACGACTTGTGGCAAGCGCAGTCAAAGCTGAGTGAGGTTTTGCGGCAAATGAGGCGGATTGAGCCATTGGCTGTTGCCTGATTTGGCTGTGTGTCATTGCAAAACCCAAGCCCCGCAAGTGAGTGTGTGATTGCTCAGGGGCGCATGAAGCGTCAGTACAGTTTGCGCAGCGTTTGAATTGTTAATATGAGTATCAACAAATTGAAATTCTGAGCAAGTTTTCGAAAAATCAAGGATCTCGAAGCTCTAGGTCACGTGAAATGGCCATGAATAGCTATGTATTTAATAGCATATTAATGACGGCGATCTTATAATGAAAGACCTGACCCAATGACTCTTGTGACCCAATGACTCTTTTGATCCAATGACTCTTTCTGTGACCCAATGACTCTTTCTGACCCCAGGACTCTTTCTGACCCCAGGACTCTTTGCAAATAGGCAAAAGGCAAGATGTAATCCCTTCCCTTTTGCCCCCATTCGCGTTGTCAATCCAGCTTCAGTCCAAGCTTGCGGATCACAACGCCCCAGCGCAGGTACTGGTCGCGCACCATCGCGGCATGGTCTTCGGGCGAGCCGGCAACGACCTCGGTTCCGCCGTCAGTGAACAGCTTCACGATGTCGGGCTGGCGCATGGCTGCCACCAAGGCAGTGTTGACCTTGACAAGCACATCAGGCGGCAGTCCGGCTGGTCCGAAGAACTGCATGCCGCCGGCCAGGTCTATGCCCGGCACGCCTGCTTCCGCCATGGTCGGGACATCCGGCAAAACTCCAAGCCGGTTTTTGTCGACGTAGCCGAGGATTTTGACTTTGCCACCCTTGGCGTTGGCGATGGCCGTAGTCGTCCCGTCAAACATCATCTGGATATGACCACCGAGCAAAGCCATGCTTGCGTCTGCCGAGCCTTTGTAAGGAATGTGGACCATGTCAATGCCGGTGGCCTGTTTCAGCAACTCGCCATTGAGATGGGACGCTGATCCGGCGGAAAAAGAACCGAAATTGACCTTGCCCGGATTTGCCTTCGCATAGGCCACAAACTCCAGCACCGTGCTGTAAGGTGCGTCGGCTGACACTATCATCACGTTGGAAGACTTTGCCGCGAGCATCAGGGGGGTGAGGTCTTTGAGCGGATCGAAGGGCAGTTTTGAATAGAGGTGAGGATTCTGCGCGGCGGTCACCCCGATGGTGTAGAGCAGGGTGTGTCCATCGGGCAGCGACTTGACGACCTCCTGCGCGCCAATGATGGTGGACGCGCCTGGCCGGTTCTCCACCAGCACCGGCACACCCAGCGAAGCTGTCAGCTTGGCCGCCAACGCCCGTGCCTGGATGTCCGTCTGGCCACCCGGCGGAAACGGCACCACGATGCGCACGGGCTTGCCTGCAATGGGGAATGATTGTGCAAAGGCCAGGCTGCCAAAGCACAGCACACTCAGCGCCAGAAAGAGACTTCTCCTGCTTGGCAGCGTGAGCATTGGGTCAACATTTTTCATAAAGCTCTCCAGATGGAAAGGGGCAATTCCAAGCAGCGATTCTATGGCGTATCTCCGGGTCGTTCACGGATAGGTATTTCCGGGCACTGGGGTCAGCAGCACTGGGGTCAGGTCTTTCATTATCACACACGGGCACTGGGGTCACATGCTGGGCACTGGGAACTGGGGTCACACTGGGAACTGGGGTCACACACTGTGGGAACTGGGGTCAGGTCTTTCATTATCACATTCCATCCAACTTAACGTCCCACCAAAAGGTGCGGCACCAAAGGCTCACATCTTGCCATTTCCCTCCCTCACACCCGCTCAATCACCACCGCGATGCCCTGCCCCACACCAATGCACATGGTGCACAAGGCATAGCGCCCGCTGATTCTATGCAACTGGTTGATGGCCGTGGTGACCAGGCGCGCGCCCGACGCGCCCAGCGGATGTCCCAGCGCAATCGCACCGCCATTGGGGTTGACGCGCGGGTCGTCATCTTGCAGGCCGAGCAGGCGCAGTACTGCCAGGCCCTGTGCGGCAAAGGCTTCATTGAGTTCAATCACGTCCATTTGCGCCAGCGTGAGGCCGGTGAGGGCCAGCACTTTTTGGGTGGCAGGTGCGGGGCCAATACCCATGACGCGCGGGGGCACGCCCGCGGTCGCCATGCCGACCACGCGGGCGCGCGGTGTCAGGCCGTTTTGCTTCGCTGCGGCCTCGTTGGCCAGCAGCAACGCGCAGGCGCCGTCGTTCACGCCGCTGGCATTGCCGGCCGTCACGCTGCCCTCTGGCCGCACGGCACCTTTAAGCTTGGCCAGCGCGTCCAATGAGGTTTCACGCGGGTGCTCGTCTTTGCTGACGACCACGGCATCACCCTTCTTTTGGGGAATGGTCACAGGCGTGATCTCGGCATCGAAAAAGCCCGACTTTTGCGCCGCCACCGCCTTGAGCTGGCTGGCCAGCGCCATCCTGTCCTGGTCTTCGCGGCTGATCTTGTACTCGGCGGCCACGTTCTCGGCGGTCTCGGGCATGGCGTCTACGCCGTATTTTTCTTTCATCAGCCTGTTGACGAAACGCCAACCGATGGTGGTGTCATAGATCTGCGCGGCGCGGCTGAAGGCGCTCTCGGCCTTGGCCATGACGAACGGCGCTCGGCTCATGCTCTCTACGCCACCAGCTATCATTAGGGTAGCTTCTCCGGCTTTAATGGCGCGGGCTGCCGTGCCGACAGCATCCATGCCCGAGCCGCACAGGCGGTTGATGGTGGCACCGGGCAGCTCCAGCGGCAAACCCGCCAGCAGGCTGGACATGTGGGCCACGTTGCGGTTGTCTTCACCGGCCTGGTTGACGCAGCCGTAGATCACGTCCGTCACCGCCTGCCAGTCCACGCCGGGGTTGCGGGCCATCAGGGCTTTGAGCGGGATTGCGCCCAAGTCGTCAGTGCGCACGCTGCTCAAAGCCCCGCCATAGCGGCCAAAGGGGGTGCGGATGGCATCGCAGATGAAGGCCTGGTGGGTCATTTGAATCTCCGGTTGTTTTGTAAATGCTTGGACCGCTTCCCGTCATTGGGCTTTAAACGGCTTGAGGTTAATGGTGATCTGGCAGCCTGTCGGACTCAGGGAAGCGCGGATTTAATCTGCACTTGCTCAGGGCGCGGCAATCGGCAGGCCGACAATATTTTCCAGCTCGGTGTGCGCCAGTCCGTCAACCTTATCAATCAGTTTGAGTCCGTTGGGCGTGCACGCAAGCGTGGCCAATTCGGAATAAATGCGCTTGACGCAGCCAATACCTGTCAAGGGGTAGGTACAGGCTTTAACCACTTTGCTGTCACCTTTTTTTGTGCGCAAATCCATCATCACCCAGGTCTGCTTGGCACCCATGGCCAGATCCATCGCACCGCCCACGGCGGGGATGGCACCGGGCTCACCCGTGCTCCAGTTGGCCAGATCGCCGGTGGCGGATACCTGAAACGCACCCAGCACGCAGATGTCCAAATGGCCACCTCGCATCATGCCAAAGCTGTCGGCATGGTGGAAAAACGCGCCGCCTTTGAGCAACGTGACCGGCTGCTTGCCGGCGTTGATCATGTCGTAGTCCTCTTCGCCCGACGCGGGGGCCGGGCCCATGCCCAGAATGCCGTTTTCGCTGTGCAACAACACCTCACGGCTGGACGGGATGTGGTTGGCCACCAGTGTCGGCATGCCAATGCCCAGGTTCACCGTGGCACCTTCGGGAATGTCCTGCGCCACGCGCGCGGCAAGTTCGTTTTTACTTCGTTTTTGATAGCTGTTCATGTAGTATTCTAGAGGGCTGTAGCCCTAAATGTTGATTTTTTTTAACTTCAGAGGTCAGAAATGGGGGTCAGAGCCCAATTTCGTTCAACGCAAAAGTCTCCGGCGGCATGGTTGTCCTGAATTGGGATCTGACCCCCATTTCGAATTCGCAATTTCTGCGACGTCTTTAATGTGCGAGCCCCAATTTCAAGTCCCATTTCTACCGTTCAATTTCATACATCAGGCCGCCTGCTTGAAGCCCCCAGCCTGCGTGTCGACCCGGTCAATCTTCACAATATGGTGGACAAAAATGCCCGGCGTCACGATGTGCTCAGGATTCATTTCGCCCAGCGCCACGATCTCATGCACCGTGGCCACCGTCTTCTTGGCTGCAGTGGCCATCACCGGGCCAAAGTTGCGCGCCGCCTTGCGGTACACCAGGTTGCCCCAGCGGTCGCCGCGCTCGGCCTTGATCAGCGCCACATCACCGTAGATGGGGTACTCCAGAACATATTGCTTGCCTTTGATCTCGCGCGTTTCTTTCAATGACCCATCGCTGTTTTTGGCCAGCTCGGTGCCATAGCCGGTGGGCGTGAAAAACGCGCCAATACCGGCACCCGCGGCGCGGATGCGCTCGGCCAGATTGCCTTGGGGCACCAGTTCCAGCTCCAATTTGCCACTGCGATACAACCCGTCAAACACATACGAATCGGCCTGGCGCGGAAAGCTGCAAATCAGCTTGCGCACCCGGCCCGCCTTGAGCAGGGCCGCAAGCCCCTCCTCGCCATTGCCTGCGTTGTTGTTGACCACGGTGAGGTCTTTGGCGCCTTGGGCAATCAGGCCATCAATCAACTCATCGGGAATACCGGCCGTGCCAAATCCGCCGATCAAGACGGTGGCACCGTCTTTGATGTCGGCCAGGGCATCGGCGATGGAAGAAGCAATTTTGTTGATCATGGCGAAATCAGGTGATTTGGTTCATCAGGGGCAATCCATGCGAAGCAATAAGCGTTTACTGCGGTCGTCGCAATGCGTGATGTTAGCGCCAAGGCGCAGAGTTAGCCCCACGCCGTTGACGGCTCATTCAGCCCGGCGACAATCATGACCATGCTATTTCAGCCTTCCCAAGCAGATGTTCGCCGCTTTTTTTGCTCGGTTTACGCCAAAGCCCTCGCCAATCAACCACTTGAAGCTATTGAAACAATAGCGATCCTGTGGATTGACGAGCACCCCGAGTACCATGCCGCGCTGGCCGACATGGACGCCGCCCTGCTGACCATGGTCGATGAAGAAGCTGGCAAAAGCAACGCGTTCTTGCACCTGAGCATGCATTTGGCCATCAGCGAGCAATGCTCCATTGACCAGCCACGCGGCATCCGCCAGGCTGTGGAGCTGCTCACAGCGCGGCGTGACTCACTGCATGACGCGCATCATGAAACCATGGACTGCCTGGGCAGCATGGTCTGGGAGAGCCAGCGCGCCGGGCTGCCACCCGATGGGGCGGCGTACATTGACTGTGTGCAGAGGCGGGCGACGCGGGGTTGAAGGTGGTTGTCCAGCACCATTCCCGCATCGGTGAAATCCAGCCTGTGTTTGGCCAGATTCTTCGTCCGCTTTGTTTCCGTCTCCTTGTTTGAGACGGGTAACCCAGCAGTTCTCTGACGACCGGGGGTCATTGCAAACAGGCTCAGCGCGCTGCAAGTTCCACCCTGTCAACAAAGGCCTTAGAAAACCGAATGCTATATTTATAATAGCTAACTATGCATATAATACGCGGGCTACAGACAAAAAAGCCGCTTTAGAAGCGGCTTTTTGATGGCTGAGCGGTGATTCAGCGAAATTTGGACTGCGGCACCGTCTTGAGGTCGCCTGGCAAGTGGCTGATGTAGCTTGCCAGTTCTTTCATTTCAGCATTGGTGAACTGCTTGGCAATGCCGGCCATGACACCATTGGTACGCCCGATCTGGGGGTTGTTTTCGGTCTTGTACGCCTTCAGCGCAACGAACAGATAGTCGGCGTGCTGGCCGGCGATCTTCGGGTAGGTGGGGTCAATCGGCTTGCTGAAATTGTCGCCGTGGCAGGAGATGCAGGCCCCTTTTTTGACCAGCTCTGCGGCTTTGGCCGAGCCATCGGCGGCCTTGCCAGGCGCTGTAGCGCCAGCCACCACACCATGGCTTTCATAGTAGGCCGCAACATCCGCCATGTCCTGGTCAGTCAGTGAATCGCCGATACCGCGCATGGTGGGGTGCTTTCGGTCGCCCTTTTTATAGGCGTTCAGTGCTGACACAATGTACTTGGCACCCTGGCCCGAAATTTTAGGCACCTTGTAGATTTCGGGGAAGCTGGCCTGGTAGCCGACGATGCCGTGGCAGCCAATGCACATGGCGATTTTCTTTTCACCCGCTTTGGCGTCACCTTTGACCTCTTGGGCGTTGGCGTGAAGGGCCGTCACGGACGTGACAACCAGGGCGAGCAGGGGCAACAGCAGTTTCTTCATTTTGCGCGGACAATCAAGCAGTGTTCGGGATAAGTCAGCCTTTGATTATATCGACCGCCAATGACCCCCACTAACCGCCACTAACCCCCGCCAAGCCACACAGCCCGCCACTCCGCCCTGCGTTGACTTGCCATCCGGTTTTAGACCGCAAATTACCGCCACCACGCACCAACCATGAAATTCCAAGGCACCAAAAACTACGTCGCTACCCAGGACCTGATGTTGTCAGTCAATGCAGCCATCACCCTAAAACGCCCGTTGCTGGTCAAAGGCGAGCCCGGCACTGGCAAAACCATGCTGGCCGAAGAGGTGGCAGAAGCGCTGAAGATGCCTTTGCTGCAGTGGCACATCAAGTCAACCACCAAGGCTCAGCAGGGCCTGTATGAGTACGACGCGGTCAGCCGCCTGCGCGACTCGCAACTGGCTGGCGTTGACGACAGCGAAAAAATCAAGGACATCAACAACTACATCGTCAAAGGCGTGTTGTGGCAGGCCTTCACCACCGACCATCCGGTGGCGCTGCTGATTGACGAAATCGACAAGGCCGACATTGAATTCCCCAACGACTTGCTGCGCGAAATTGACCGCATGGAGTTTTACTGCTATGAGACGCGCCAGCTGATTCGCGCCAGGCATCGGCCTTTGGTGTTCATCACGTCGAACAACGAGAAAGAACTGCCCGACGCGTTTTTGCGTCGCTGCTTCTTCCACTACATCAAGTTCCCCGATGCTGACACGATGAAGCAGATCATCGACGTGCACTTCCCTGGGCTGAAAAAAGAATTGCTGACAGCAGCGATGAAAACGTTTTACGACGTGCGCAATTTGCCGGGCCTGAAGAAAAAGCCCTCCACCAGCGAGTTGCTGGACTGGCTTAAATTGCTGGTGGCCGAAGATATTCCCCTGGAAGCCCTGCAAAGCAAGGACGACAAAGTCGCAGTCCCACCCTTGGTGGGCGCACTCCTCAAAAACGAGCAGGACGTGACGCTGTTTGAGAAGCTGGTATTCATGCAGCGCCATAACCGCTGACGAGGTGACCAGAGGCGCATTCAACCATGTCGTTCGTTGAACCTGTCACTCTGCAAGCGCGCGGCATCAAGTTGCTGCCCTTGTCGCTGGCGCATGAAGACGGGCTGCGGATTGCCGCCGCCGATGGTGAACTTTGGAATATCCGCGTAACCTCGGTGCCAGAACCAGAGCAGACCCGCCAATACATTGAAGACGCCCTGGTCATGCGCGACGCGGGTAACCGTTTTGCCTTTGCAATCACGGATGCCACTACAGGCACCGTGCTCGGCAGCAGCAGCTACCACGACATCATGCCCACCGTGAAGCGCCTGGAAATTGGCTACACCTGGTACGCCAGACGCTGCCAGCGCACGCACGTCAACACCACCTGTAAACTGCTTCTGATGAGGCATGCGTTCGACGTGCTGGGCTGCAACGTCGTGGGTTGGCGCACAGACAACTTCAACTTTGCCTCCCAGACTGCGATTGAGCGCCTGGGTGCCCACAAGGACGGTGTGATTCGCGGCCACGCGATGCGGCGCGACGGCACAATCCGCGATACCGTGATGTACAGCCTGCGCAGCGGCGAGTGGCCTGAGGTGCGGGCGCAACTGTTGTATTTGCTGGATAAACCCCGTTGAGCAGACTGGAGCGTCGCCATGCTAATTGACTTTTTCTACACCCTGCGTTCGGCCAAACTACCCGTATCAGTGAAGGAATACCTGACCTTGCTTGAGGCATTGAAAGAGGGCGTCGTAGGCCCCAACGCGCCTGAGCCTGAGAGCGAGGAGGAAGCCAGCGGCTACAAGATCGACGACTTTTATTACCTGAGCCGCACTACGTTGGTGAAGGACGAAAAGCATTACGACAAGTTCGACCGCGCCTTTGCCTCGTACTTCAAGGGCGTGGAGATGATCGCTGATTTCACCAAGGACATCCCGCTGGAGTGGCTGCGCAAAAACCTGGAGCTTGAACTCAGCCCCGAGGAAAAAGCCAAGATCGAGAAGATGGGCTGGGACGAGCTGATGGAAACGCTCAAAAAACGTTTTGAAGAGCAGAAAGAGCGCCACGAAGGTGGCAGCAAGATGATTGGCACGGGTGGCACCTCACCTTTTGGCGCCTACGGCCACAACCCGCAAGGCATTCGAATTGGGCAGGACAAA
>JANMVO010000613.1:0-4620 GCA_031392805.1 Rhodoferax sp.
TGGCTACCTTGGGCGCGCTAACGATCCCCCGCCTGGTCATCAATTGATGTGGCAGGGCTATGCCTGTTTGCACATGATGTGCGCCGGATTCGCGCTGGGTGCAGCAAGATCAGGATGAAAATAGTTATGGGTAAAGGGCAGGGCTAGAGGCCTTTTTTATCACTTTTTATCACGCGATGATCAATAAACAGATGGAACACCCTCCGGTCGATCTTTGAACCGCTTGTGCACCCAATAGTATTGGCTGGGCATGGTGTTGATGAACTCTTCAAGCCGCTGGTTCATTCGCAAGGCATCCTGCGTCACGTCATCGCCGGGGAAGTCTTTCCACGACGGCATGACCTCCACGACGTAGCCAGCAGGGGTCATGCGCGTGACCACCGGCACCACCTTCGCTTTGCCCAGCTTCGCCAGCCGCGAGAGTGACGTGACAGTCGCCGCCGGCACGCCATAAAAAGGCACAAAAACTGATTCCGGCAAACCGTAATTCATGTCGGGCAAGAGGTACAGCAACTCGCCAGAACGCAAAGCCGCCAGAATCGGTTTTGGACCCGCTGAGCGGTCAAACAGTTTTGATTTTCCAAAACGCATCCGCCCTTCAAGCACCCAGGCGTCCACCACCTTGTTGGCCTGGTGGGTGTAGATGGTTGTGAAGGCTCGGGTCACTTGCTGGGTCAGCGCCGTCCAGCCGGCGTCCAGGCCCACAAAATGGGGCGAGAAAATCACCACCGGATCGGGACCGAGCAATTCATTCACATGACCCACGATATTCAGCCTGCGCCGCGTGATCTGTGGCGCGCCATGCCAGAGCCAACCCCGGTCCAGCCAGGCTTGGGAGAAATGAATAAAAGTCTCTGTTGCCACCTTGCGCAGCCGCTTGTTTGGCCACTCGGGAAAACACAGGCGCAAATTAGTCCAGACCACCCTGCGGCGCGACACCGCCACCGTGTAAAGCGTCCAACCCAGGAACCAGCCCAGCGCGCGCACCCAGGCCAGGGGCAGGCAGCCCAGCAAATGCATGAAAAATATGCCGCAGTGGCTCATCATTGTGGCAATTTCGACTTCACTCTTTTTTCACGCCTCTTGCCGTGGCTGCTTATAGCGCGCATAGCCCCACAGGTATTGATGCGGGCACGCGCGAACCAGGTCTTCCATCGCCCGGTTGACGCTGGCCGCAGCCTGCGTTGCATCGCAGGGCAACGTTGCTGGCAATGGCTGCACATGAACCCGATAGCCTTGCCCCCACGGCAAACGCTCGCCCCACGCGATCAGCACCATAGTCCCGGTTTGCTGCGCCAGGCGCGTTGGCAGCGTCATGGTGTAGGCCGCGCGGCCGAAAAACGGTGCCCACAGCCCCATCCCCAGCGGTGGCACCTGGTCTGGCAGCAGGCCGACGCACTGGCCCCGCTTTAGCGCCTTGATCATCTGTTTGACGCCAGCCAGCGTGGTGGGTGCGGTGGTCAGACCCGGCCGGGCTCGCGCGCTGGCAACCAGCGCCTGTAGCCATGCCTTTCGCGGTGGGCGATACAACACTGTCATCGGCTGACCGAATTGGCCGTATCGGCAGGCATAAGCTTGCGCAGTGACCTCAAAGCAGCCCAGATGGGGGGTTAAAAACACCACACCAACGCCCCCGGCCAACGCCGCGTCAATGTGCCGGGCCCCCACCCACTGCACTGCGGGGGGCCGCCCAAACCACAGGCGCGGCAGTTCCGCCACCAGTTGGCCAGCCGCTCCAACGGCACCCGACCATTGCCGCCAAACCATGCCAGCCTGGCGCGCGTTGGTCAGGAAACGCCTGCGGTAAACACTGGACGCCACAAACACCAGCCAGCCACAGACCCAGCCAATTGCATGCGCCAACCCCAAGGGAAGGCCTGAAAAAAATCTGAAAAAGGCAATCATCACTCGGATAAGATTCGGGGGTCGCTGAGTTATGGAACTACTTGCAGGGCGACCGGGACAAATGTTCACTGAACAGGCCACTCAAAAGAGTTGCCATTGTGCCTTGCCGATATTCTCAAAAATATTGGCACATCTGCTAAAGCGTTCGCCAAAGCTCCAAAAGCCCAAGCAACGCGGATTAACTTGACCTTAGCGTGTGACTTAACTTTTTTTGTGGAGCTTGAATAAATGGCGAACGATTTCCTCTTTACCTCCGAATCCGTCTCTGAAGGCCATCCCGACAAGGTGGCTGACCAGATTTCAGACGCAATTCTCGACGCGATTTTCCGGCAGGACCCAAAGTCACGCGTGGCCGCCGAGACACTGTGCAACACCGGGCTGGTGGTGCTGGCCGGTGAGATCACCACCAACGCCCATGTGGACTATATCCAGGTGGCACGCGACACCATCAAGCGCATTGGCTACGACAACACCGAGTACGGCATCGATTACAAAGGCTGCGCGGTGCTGGTGGCGTATGACAAGCAGAGCAACGACATCGCCCAGGGTGTAGACCATGCGTCTGACGACCACCTGAACCTCGGCGCGGGCGACCAGGGTCTGATGTTTGGCTATGCCTGCAACGAGACGCCCGAGCTGATGCCCGCGCCAATCTATTACGCCCACCGCCTGGTGGAACGTCAAGCCCAGTTGCGCAAAGATGGCCGCATGCCGTATCTGCGCCCCGACGCCAAAAGCCAGGTGACCATGCGCTACGTCGATGGCAAGCCACACTCAATCGACACCGTCGTGCTCAGCAGCCAGCACGCGCCCGAGATGAGTGACGGCACCAAAATGAAGCCCGCTTTCATTGAAGCGGTGATTGAAGACATCATAAAACCTGTGTTGCCCAAAGAATGGCTCAAGAACACCCGCTACCTGATCAACCCGACCGGGCGTTTCGTCATTGGCGGCCCGCAGGGTGATTGTGGATTAACGGGGCGCAAAATCATTGTGGACACCTACGGCGGCGCCTGCCCGCACGGCGGCGGTGCCTTCAGTGGCAAAGACCCCAGCAAGGTGGACCGCTCAGCCGCCTACGCCGCCCGCTACGTGGCGAAAAACATCGTGGCGGCGGGCCTGGCCCGGCAATGCCAGATTCAGGTGGCCTACGCAATCGGCGTCGCCCAACCCATGAATGTCACGGTCTATACCGAAGGCACAGGCGTAATCTCTGACGAGAGGATCGCCATGTTGGTAAACGAGCACTTCGATTTGCGCCCCAAAGGCATCATCCAGATGCTCGATTTGCTGCGTCCCATCTACGAGAAAACCGCCGCCTATGGCCACTTTGGGCGTGAAGAGCCAGAGTTCACGTGGGAGCGCACGGACAAAGTCAATGCGCTGCGTGCAGCGGCGGGTCTATAAAACTCCGCTGTCGCCTAAGGCTCCGCTGTCGCTTTAGCGCCAATCATTGCTTTGTGGAGGAGCGCTCACAGCGTGCAACGATGTTATGCGCTCACCACAAGATGCAGGCGTTGCGCGCGACCGCTGGGCTGTAAAACGCTGCGGCGGCTTTGAACCTGCGGGTGTCCCGCCTCCGGTTCGCATCACCCGTGCATTGAAATTGAATCAGCCCGGGCGGGGTAAAGCCTTCTCTTTTTGATGCCACCTTCAATCGCGTCCACAGAGCGGATTTTTCCCGCTTCAATCAGGCTGCTTGCATGGTCATGGGCACGGCGATACTGCATGCCCAGATTTTTTGCCACCTCGTAAATGCTTTTTCCGGGTGCCCGCGCAATCTCGGTCAGGAAAGCCCTGCGCTTGGCCGCCATTGCGTAATAGTCCGAGGTGGGAACCAGATTCCAGCCGCCACCCACCGCATGGCTCCACGCCACGTCAAACACGCTGGCAAATTTGAGCGTCTCCTTCGGCAACGCCGCACGCAAAGTGGGCCAATCGCGTTTGAAGTTTTCGAGGCCGTAAAACCGGACAAACTCGACCGGGCTCATGGTTGCAATCGAATCTGGCAAATAGGAGCGATGCGCAGCCGCAACCCGTTCTCTCCAGCGTTCCAAAGCAACGTCCCGGTCCCAGAAAGCCTTCTTGCTCAGGGTGTCCCAAGTGTCGATACGCGTTGCTTCACCCATGGCTTGATCCGTCGACGATAAGCGAGGCGCCGATTTGCGCATACAGCGCGTTTTGTAAAAAATCCACCGCCTTGGCCTGATTCCAACGCGGATCGCAAATGATCTCGTCCAGCTCGTCCATCAACTCAAACCAGGGCATGCTGGCCAGGCCATTGTCAAAAGCTGCTGATGGAAACGCATAAGGTAGGGACGCCATGAAGGGCCGTATTGGCATGACCAACTGCGACAGAACGTAAAGATCAAAGAGATCTCTCGCTTTCTGCCTGCCACCCTCAAATGAATCGCCCTGCGCCGCATGCCCCGAAACCGTCCTGAGCTTTCGGTGATAAAGACCCTCTACGGCTTCTGTTCTAACCATGCTTGCGCCAATGGCTGCTTCCTGAACCGGGAACAGGGAGAAATAGGCGTCTTCCATGAAGGAGACCTTGAGACGCTGCCCATCCAGCAGCACATAGCCATGGAGCTGATTGGCTTTGTCAAGACCATCGACCAGATCTTTCGCCTCAAAGTCAATGCCAGCGCGTTTCAACGCCACTGCAAGTCTGCCCGCGTAAAAACCCTCAGGCAGAAAAAAGTCCAGGTCATA
>JANMVO010000652.1:0-3274 GCA_031392805.1 Rhodoferax sp.
TTTCAGTATGTTGCGTGTTTGCCAAATTCTAGTCAGTCCGATTGTCCTTGCCGCAAGTACGGTGGCCGTCGCGTTAAGTCTAAGCGCTTGCGGTCAGCAAGGTGTCCTGTACTTGCCAACGGAACCTGCGGCAGCGCGGCGTGCCACATTGCCCGAATCGCTGCGACCGGGGTCGATCGCCGCGCCACAGACGCCAAACACGGATACCGTCAATTCAGCACCATTTCCGCCACGTGCCCCAACGCCTTCCGCAGCCCCTTACGCTACTCCTGCCTCCGGCCCAATGCCAGTTCCAGCCCCACAATGACTTCAGCGAATCTACCTGGCCATCCCCACATCGCCTACAAAACCAATGCACTTTATGTGGAGGATGTCGCCCTGGCGCGGTTGGCCCAAGAGCACGGAACGCCGCTGTTTGTTTACTCGAAGGCATCCATGCTGTCCGCACTGGCCGCATACCAGCGTGGGTTTGCTGGACGCAACGCCCAGATTTGCTATGCCATGAAGGCCAACCCGGCGCTGGGCGTGATCCAGGTTTTCGTACAGGCAGGTTGTGGTTTTGACATCGTGTCGGGCGGGGAACTTGAGCGGGTTCTAGCGGCGGGCGCCGATGTGAAGAAAATCATTTTCTCGGGCGTTGGCAAAACGCGCGCCGAGATGCGCCGTGCGCTTGACGTTGGCATTGGCTGCTTCAATGTGGAGAGCGAATCCGAGTTGGGCGTTTTGAACGACGTGGCCCTGTCATGCGGAAAACGGGCACCGGTCAGCATCCGGGTCAATCCAAATGTGGACCCAAAAACACACCCCTATATCTCAACTGGCCTCAAAGGCAACAAATTTGGCGTGGCGCATGACCGCGTGCTGCAGACGTACCAGCGCGCAGCCGCCTTGCCCGGCGTGCATGTAGTGGGGATTGATTGCCACATTGGCTCGCAAATTACGCTGGAGGCACCGTATCTGGATGCGATGGACCGCATTCTCGACCTGGTTGAATCCATCGAAGCCGCAGGCATCCCACTGCATCACATCGACTTTGGAGGTGGCCTGGGCATAAATTACAACGGCATCAACGACGAAGCGCCACCCCAAGCCGATGCGCTGTGGTCCAAGTTGCTTGCCCGGCTGGATGCGCGCGGGTTCGGCGCGCGGCTGTTGATGATTGAGCCCGGGCGCTCGCTGGTCGGCAATGCCGGCGTGTGTGTGGCAGAAGTCCTGTACCTCAAGCCAGGCGAACAAAAGAACTTCCTCATCATCGACGCGGCGATGAACGACCTGCCGCGCCCAGCCATGTACCAGGCCTTCCACGAGATTGTTCCGCTCCAGGCGCGCACGGATGCAACGACAACCTGGGAAGTCGTCGGCCCGGTCTGCGAAAGCGGTGACTGGATTGGACATGACCGGGCCCTTGCAGTGCAGCCCGGTGATCTGTTGGCCGTGCTGTCTGCAGGTGCCTATTGCATGTCCATGGCCAGCAACTACAACTCGCGCGGGCGCGCACCTGAAATTCTGGTGGATGGCAATCAGACGCATGTCATCCGGCAGCGTGAAACGATTGCAGATCAGATGCGCGGCGAAAATTTGACCTATCGCGCGGCGTCCTGACGCGCCTGCCATCTGGCCTGAGGCTCGACGCACTGTGCAGCCAGTAATTATTCACAGGCTGCCATCCGTTCAAATTCAAATTGCTATATTTTTAGTAGCACACTATGCTTATTGGACGAGGGCAAGGATCTCTTTTTCCTTACAAACTGCAGCAAACGCCAGCCCAGAAGCGTGCCCAGGATCGCAGCGTAGACAAACACCTCTTCAAAATTATTTTTGCCAGCGCGCATCCAGAAAAAATGCAGAATGCCCATAGCGGCAACCCCGTAAACCAGCTTGTGCAGGCGTTGCCATCGTTTGGCGCCGAGCGCCTTGATGGCCCGGTTGAACGATGTCGCGGCCAAAAGCGTCAGCAATACAAATGCGGAGAAACCGACCAGAATGAATGGTCGCTTGATGATGTCCCGGATGATGTCACCGACGTTAAATTCCATGTCGAACCAGCTATAGCTCAACAGGTGGGCCAGCACATAAAAATACATAAACAACCCTAGCATGCGGCGAAAACGCGCCAGCGCTGGGGTGCGGGACATAACACGCAGCGGCGTCACCAACAACACGATGCAGAGGAATCGCAGCGTCCAGTCGCCAGTGGATCGAACCAGCGCTTCTGCGGGATTGGCACCTAACTGGTTGGCCGCCGCCGCGTACACCAGCCACGTAAAGGGTAGCAGGCAAAGTGCGAATAGCAGTGGTTTTGCCGCCGGGTGCAGCAGAAGTGATTTCACAATTAATCTTAAATGATCGGGGACAGAGCTTGACCACTTCGTGTGGCGGGGGTCTTTCCCACAATGTAGACCTCCAACATCCGATGAAATGTTGGGGACAGAGCTTGCCCACTTCGTGTGGCGTCGGTCTTTCCCACAATGCAGACCTCCAACATCCGACGAAATGTTGGGGACAGAGCTTGCCCACTTTGTGTGGCTGCGGTCTTTCCCACAATGTTTCAGAAATACTTTTTCAAGTCCATGCCGGCATAAAGCTGGCCGACCTGGGCTTCGTAGCCATTGAACAACAAGGTTTTGCGCTTCTTGGCGAACAGGCCACCCTCTTCGCCGATGCGCCGCTCGGTGGCCTGACTCCAGCGTGGATGGTCAACGCCGGGGTTCACGTTGGAGTAAAAACCGTATTCGCTGGCCGCAGCCCTGTTCCAGGCGGTCTTGGGCTCCTTGTCGGTAAAGCGGATCTTGACGATGCTCTTGCCGCTCTTGAAGCCATATTTCCACGGCACCACCAGACGCACCGGCGCGCCGCTCTGGTTGGGCAGCACTTCGCCGTACATGCCGAAGGTCAGCAGTGCGAGCGGATTCATCGCCTCATCCATGCGCAAACCTTCCACGTAAGGCCATTCCAGCACGCGGGAGCCCACAAACGGCATCGTCTTGGGGTCGGCCAGCGTTACAAACTCAAGGTACTTTGCACTGCCGAGCGGCTCAACCACTTTAATCAGTTCTGCCAGTGAATAGCCGACCCACGGAATCACCATGGACCAGCCTTCAACGCAGCGCAGGCGGTAAATGCGCTCTTCCTGACCCCGGAGTTTTAGCAGGTCTTCCAGCGTGTACTTTGCTGGCTTCTTGACCATGCCCTCAACCTCAACCGTCCAGGGCGTCGTTTTAAGCGTGTGCGCGTTTTGCGCCGGATCGGCCTTGTCGGTTCCAAATTCGTAGAA
>JANMVO010000666.1:0-3885 GCA_031392805.1 Rhodoferax sp.
AGATCCCAATGTTGATCTCGTAGGGTATTTTGCGGGCCCTAACGAGGCGGTCACCGAGGTCTCGGCATGGGGCGTGCTAACGCCTGACAAATCCCTGACGGATATTGTTGTTGACGAGCAGGTAGATGAAATTGTTGTTGCATTGGCTGAGCGCCGTGGCGGCAGCATGCCTTTGCGCGAGTTGCTGGACTGCAAACTGCATGGCGTGCGGGTGGTTGACATTGCGACTCATTTTGAGAAAACCCTGGGTCAAATCCGGCTGGACTCCGTCAATCCTGGCTGGCTTATTTTTGGCGATGGATTTAACCAGGGCGTCTTGCGCACGTTGGTGAAACGTCTCTTTGATATTGTGTTTGCCACCGTGCTGATTATTGTGTCAGCTCCCGTCATGCTACTGACCGGAATCCTGATTCTGCTGGAAAGCGGCGGTCCAATTTTATACTTGCAGGAACGCGTTGGCCGGAATGGGCGGCTCTTCAGCGTTGTGAAGTTTCGCAGCATGCGCACCGATGCAGAAAAGGATGGCATGCCGCGCTGGGCTGCGGCGCAGGATGATCGGGTAACCCGTGTCGGGCGGGTGATCCGCAAGTTGCGTATTGATGAATTACCCCAGTTGATTACCGTACTCAATGGCGACATGAGCCTCGTCGGTCCTCGCCCTGAACGCCCTTACTTTGTAGACAAATTGACGCAGGAGATTCCTTACTACGCAGTACGCCTTAGCGTCAAGCCGGGGTTGACGGGCTGGGCGCAAGTGCGCTATCACTACGGTGCCACCATGGAAGATTCGGCGGAGAAGCTTCAGTACGACCTGTATTACGTCAAAAATCACACTTGGTTTCTTGACTTGGTCGTGCTGTTTGAAACCGTCGGCGTTGTGCTGACGGGCAAGGGCGCCCAATAAAGCGTGGGGAACTGACATGGACAGTGGCAATGCAGCCTTGACGGCATGGAGCTATGGCCTGGTCGGCGCAGTCTACTTGGCTTTTGCAGTGCGCTTGGTGCAACTTGGGTACGTTCGCGCGCCGCCGGATATGCCAAAAGTGGCATTGTTTTCCGCCGTGGCGTTTTGTTCACTTTGGGGTTGGCTGTTCCTGATATTTCTGTCCACGGGGCGGCCCGTTTTTTTGTTTTTGGGAGATTTGGCGGATCTGCTTCGCTATGGTTGCTGGTTTGTTTTCCTCTTGCTTCTTTTTCGACCGAACCAAACCGGGAAATTGGCTCAAGGGATTGGCTGGATGGTGCCCACGGCTGTCGTGCTGTTGGTTTTCGGCGCGGTTGCCCGTTCTTTTGCGGCTTTGGGCATTGGTATTTTTGGAGACCCGTCGCGCCTCATTTTGTTCAGTTCGATGGCGCTACCTGTCTTTGCTCTGGTACTGATCGAGCAGCTCTTCAGCAATGTGTCAGAAGATTCTCGCTGGAATATAAAGCCGTTGTGCCTCGGACTGGCGGGCGGATCCCTGTTCGATGTGTATCTCTATTCGCAGGCGGTCCTGTTTAACCGCCTTGATGCCGATGCGGTCAGTATTCGTGGCGCGGTGCATACCCTGATGGTTCCTTTGCTGCTGCTCGCCAGCACACGCCGCAGCGACTGGATCACGAAAATCCAGGTGTCCAGAAAAGCGGCTTTTCATTCTGCAACCCTGCTCATTGCCGGCCTGTATCTCATCTTTGTCTCTGGCGTTGGATATTACGTGCGTTTCTTTGGTGGCGAGTGGGGCCGCGCGTTGCAGCTTGGGTTGGTTTTTTTGGGATTGCTGCTGCTCATTGTTCTGGCCTTGTCTGGAACCATGCGCGCCACGTTGCGTGTATTTCTTGGCAAGCATTTTTTTCGCTATCGCTACGACTACCGCGAAGAATGGTTGAGATTTACAAAAACCCTGTCTGGCCAGAACTCCCCTCAGGAAATGGGACAACAAGTGGTTCGCGGATTGGCTGATCTGCTGGAAAGCCCCGGCGGCGGACTGTGGATGAAAAATCGAGGTGAGCCGTCATTCAGCCAGACAGCCCGCTGGAATCTGGCGCAATCAACTTTCAAGGAGGATGCAACTTCAGCCTTGTGTCGGTTCATGGCTGACAGTGGTTGGGTCATCAATCTGGAGGAATATCGGTCTTCTCCCCGCAGGTATGGTGCACTGACCTTGCCTGTCTGGCTGCAGGAAATTGAGCAAGCGTGGTTGATTGTTCCCTTGACGGTAGGGGAGGAAATGATAGGTTTTGTTGTGCTGGCCAGAGCCCGCACGCGCCTTGATGTGAACTGGGAAGTCAATGACCTGCTTAAAACAGCGGGTCGTCAGGCAGCCAGCTTTTTGGCGCAAATGCAGGCGACTGAGGCTCTGCTCGAAGTGCGCAAATTTGATGCGTTCAATCGCATGTCAGCCTTTGTTGTGCACGATCTTAAAAATATCGTGACGCAACTGTCCCTGATGATGAAAAACGCCCAGCGTCACAGTCAAAATCCGGAGTTTCAGCAAGATATGCTGATAACGGTTGAAAATTCCCTCGACCGGATGCGCCAGCTCATGCTGCAATTGAGGGAGGGGGCAACGCCACCGGGGACAGTGGTTGGTGTTGATCTTTGCCAAATTGTTGAACGTATTGCGGCGGTGGCGTTGGGACGCGGGCGCAAACTTGAGGTTGAGTTTATAGACCGGATTGGCACCCGCGGACACGAGGAGCGTCTGGAGCGGATCATTGGGCATGTCGTTCAAAACGCTTTCGACGCCACTGGCTCAACCGGCAGGGTCTGGCTGGCACTTGACAGACTGGGCGGACAGGCCCGAATTGAGGTTGGAGACACCGGGCTCGGAATGTCGCAGGACTTCATCCGCAACCGTCTATTCAAGCCATTTCAGACCACCAAGCAGGCGGGAATGGGCATTGGGGCCTATGAAAGTTTTCAGTATGTACAGGAATTAGGTGGAAAGATTGAAGTTGACAGCGAATTGAACCGGGGAACGAAGGTCACAATACTCTTGCCCATGTTTGAAATTCAAAAAAAATCAGATCTCCACGCGCTGGAACTCTCATGACAACTGAAAGAATGCGCTCGTTGCTGATCGTTGAAGATGATTTGGCTTTGCAAAAACAAATCAAATGGTCGCTGGACCAGTTTGATGCAGTGACGGCCAATGACAGGGAAAGTGCGTTGGTGCAGCTTCGGCGACATTCTCCGGCGGTTGTCACCATGGACCTGGGGCTTCCACCGGATGCAGATTCTGTATCTGAAGGGTTCAAACTCCTGGAGCAAATTCTGGCGCATGATTCTGACACCAAGGTGATCGTGTTAACCGGACAAAATGACCAAGCCAATGCTTTGCGGGCCATTGCGTTGGGCGCTTACGATTTCTTCGCAAAACCATTTGAGCCGGAACTGTTGAACTTGACGGTGGGCCGCGCCTTCAGGCTGTTTGAACTGCAGCGCGAGAACCGCAGGCTTCATGCGCTGCATCAGCCTGATGCGCTGTCGGGCCTGATGACGCGCGATCCCGAGATGCTGCGCATTTGTCGCACTATAGAGAAGGTGGCCAGCAGCAATGCCACGGTCATGCTGTTGGGTGAGAGCGGCACTGGCAAAGAGGTGCTGGCACGCGGCCTGCACCAATTGTCCCCCAGACGTGCAGGCAGGTTCGTCGCAATCAATTGCGCGGCGATACCGGAAAATCTTCTTGAGAGCGAGCTGTTTGGATACGAAAAAGGGGCCTTCACGGGTGCCGCCAAGATGACGCTTGGGAAAATCGAAACCGCAAACGGTGGCACCCTGATGCTTGATGAAATCGGTGATCTGCCTTTTCCATTGCAAGCCAAATTGCTTCGCTTCATTCAGGAAAGAACCATCGAGCGAATCGGAGGGCGCCAGGAAATACCGGTGGACGTGAGGATTGT
>JANMVO010000680.1:0-6398 GCA_031392805.1 Rhodoferax sp.
ATAGCCAATCTCGGGCGCGCTGTTGTAGGCCATCTTGATGGCGCTGCAAGCCTGCAGCAGCGACAGTGTGGCCATGGCCAGCAGCAGGCCGATACGTCGGAGCCAGCCCGGCATGCGATGGATGCGCCTTGCTGGTGTGCAAGCCGATGGGCGTTGCGACATGCGCTGCGATGGGCAGCGGGATCCGTCAAGCGTGATAAAGGGTACAGACATGGCATCCAATATTACACGCGAAAGACGCCATCTGTTTCGGTCTGAATGCTATATAATATATAGCTAACTATGTAGATACAACGAGGGCTAATGGGCTATTTTATGCCTGAATCCGAGCCCAGCCCGGTTCTAAGCCCGAGTCGCTACCGTGCCGTCCAGCCACCGTCAAGCATGAGCGCGCTGCCGGTCATCAATGACGAGGCATCGCTGGCCAAAAATACCACGGCACCCATCACTTCGTCCAGTCGGCCGACCCGGCCCAGCGCGGTGCCGTTTTCGGCGAACTCGCGGAACGCCGGGTCGGCAAGCATCGGCGCGGTCATGGACGTCTCGATATAGGTCGGGCACAGGGTGTTGACGCGAATCTGCTGTCGCCCCAGCTCCCAGGCAAGCGCCTTGGTCATGCCTTCCATGGCATGTTTGGTGGCGCAGTACACCGCGCGTTTTGGCCCGCCCACATGCCCCATCTGCGACGAGATATTGATGATGCTGCCTGGCTTGCCCTGGCCGCCGTTGGCAGCCAGCAAACCGCGCGCCACCTCACGCGCCACATAAAACGCGGCCTTGATGTTGAGGTCGATCATGGCGTCCAGATCGGCGTCCTGCATCTCAAGCAGGGTAGACGGGCGATTGGTGCCGGCATTGTTCACCAGAATATCGAAGGGGCCGTGCACAGCGATGTCGCTGGCCATCCATAGCGACACGGCACGGGAATCGGTCACATCCAGCGCCGCGTGTCGAATTTCAGAACTGGCGTCGGCGCTAGCCTTTGTCAATTGGTCACATGCCGCTATTAAATCAGAAGTATTTCGCGCCACCAGCGTGACGCTGGCCCCGGCTTGCACCAAGGCTGCGGCAGCGGCCAGGCCAATGCCTTTGCTGCCGCCCGTGACCAGGGCGCGTCGGCCATCAAGGCGAAAACTGGGTGTTTGTGGCAGGCTCATGATGGATCACGCCAAGGCAGGAACGGGCTGGTACCACGGCACCCCGGCGCGGGTGCCGTAGCGCCGCACGCGGATATTGGCCTGCTCGCCGTGCCCGGCAAAGTTTTCCATGTGGCACAGGCGCGAGCAGTATTCACCCACCATGGCCGAGGCCTCATCGGTCATCACTTTTTGGTAGGTGCAGGTCTTGAGGAATTTGCCGACCCACAAGCCGCCGGTGTAGCGCGCGTTTTTGTGGGTCGGCAGGGTGTGGTTGGTGCCGATGACCTTGTCGCCAAAAGCCACGTTGGTGCGCGGGCCCAGGAACAAGGCGCCGTAGTTGGTCATGTTGTCCAGAAAATAATCGGGGTCGCGGGTCATGACCTGCACATGCTCAGAGGCCAACTCATCGGCTTTGGCCAGCATTTCTTCATAGGTGTCGCACACGATGACCTCGCCGTACTCGACCCAGCTTTGGCCCGCGAGTGCGGCGGTGGGCAAAATTTTCAGCTGGCGCTCGACCTCGGCCAGGGTGTCGCGCGCCAGCTTTTCACTGTTGGTGAGCAGCACCGCGGGCGAATTTGGCCCATGTTCGGCCTGGCCCAGCAAATCGACGGCGCAAATTTCCCCGTCAACCGACTCGTCCGCAATGATCAGCGTCTCGGTCGGCCCGGCAAACAGGTCGATGCCGACGCGGCCATAGAGCTGGCGCTTGGCTTCGGCCACAAACATGTTGCCCGGGCCCACCAGCATGTCCACCGGCTTGATGGACTGCGTGCCAAGGGCCATGGCGGCCACCGCCTGCACACCGCCCAGCACCAAAATTTGATCCGCGCCGGCGAAATGCATGGCCGCCACGATGGCCGGGTGCGGCGCACCCTGGTACGGTGGGGCGGTGGAGACCACGCGCTTGACGCCTGCCACCTTGGCCGTGAGCACGCTCATGTGGGCCGAGGCGATCAGCGGGTACTTGCCGCCCGGCACGTAGCAGCCTGCCGCGTTGACCGGAATATTCTTGTGCCCAAGAATCACGCCGGGCATCGTCTCGACTTCCACGTCTTTCATGCTGGCGCGCTGGATTTGCGCAAAGTTTCGAATCTGCTGTTGCGCGAACTTGATGTCCTCGACTTCCCGCGCGGACAGCTTTTTGACCGCCGCCTCAATCTCGGCTTGCGACAGCGTGAAACTGGCGGGGTCCCAGTGGTCGAACTTGCGGCTGTACTGGCGCACGGCCTCGTCGCCGCGTGCCTCGATGTCTTTGAGAATGCCCTCAACCGTCTGGCGAACTTGTGCGTCGTCGTCGGCACGAAGCTGGGCGTCTTTGCCCCTTTTGAGATAGCGAATCATGGTGAATGCAGCCTGTAGTGGGTGGGGAAAAAAATCACGGAATTATTTTGCATGCGCCTGCAATGTAGCAATTGCCTTTGATTTTAAGAATAAATACTTTCCCCAAGTTTGATGTTGCCTTCAAAACGGCTGGCGCACAACACAGATCGCTCCATTGAAGACTGCACCAAAGGTTTTGACCAGACCCGGATGGGTGCTTTCACGGCGCAATTGCGGCGCTGGTGCTGCTCCCCAACGGCAAGCCGATAATTCAGGGCCGGTAAAACCATCAATTTATGAAATTTGAGAAATTTGGAGCATCCAGACATGGCAGTCAACACACACCCGGTAGACGTGGTCATCATGGCCGCAGGCAAGGGCACGCGAATGAAAAGCGGTTTGCCCAAAGTACTGCACCGGCTGGCCGGGCGGGCCTTATTGCAGCATGTGGTGGACACGGCGGCCACTTTGCTGGCCCGTCGGGTGGTGGTGATTACCGGCCACGGTGCTATTGAAGTGGAAGCATCTCTTGCCCATTTAACAAGGGCTGAAGGCCTGAATGATCTGAAATTTGACGCGAAATCTGACGCGATGGCTGATGCGAAAGATGGCGCCGGATCCACCATCAGGGCTGACCTGAAAGCTTTCTTTCGAAGAAGAAGTCTTGCTGACGCAAACTTCGATCTCAAGTTTGTTCGCCAGGAGCCGCAGCTAGGCACTGGCCACGCCGTGCAGCAGGCGGTGCCAGCGCTGGCGGGCGATGGGATCGTCGTGGTGTTGTCGGGCGATGTGCCGCTGACCCAGCCAGATACCTTACGCCAGTTGATTGCTGCTTGTGGCGGCAACAAGCTGGCACTGCTGACGCTGGAGCTCGCCAACCCGGGTGGTTATGGGCGCATCGTGCGCAGCGGCACAGCCACCCCTGGAAACGACATTCCTGACACAGGCAACGGCGCCAGCCGGAAATTTGACGACTTGCCCGTCGTGGCCATCATCGAGCAAAAAGACGCCTCAGATGCGCAACGCCAGATCAGGGAAATCTACAGCGGCATCATGGCGGTGCCCGCCGCCCGCCTGAAGGCGTGGCTGGCCCGGCTGGACAACCAGAACGCCCAGGGCGAGTACTACCTGACCGACATCGTCAAGTTTGCCGTGGCCGACGGCGTTCCGGTGGTAGGCTACAAAATTGACGATGAAACGCAGGTGGCCGGTGTTAACAGCCCGGTGCAACTGGCCGAACTGGAGCGTGCCTACCAACGGCGATTGGCCCACCGATTCATGGAACAGGGCGTGCGCCTGGCCGACCCGGCGCGCTTTGACGTGCGCGGTGACTTGCAGTGCGGCGAGGATGTGTCGATTGATGTGAACTGTGTGTTCGAAGGCCAGGTGTCATTGGGGGAAGGCGTCAAAATCGGCGCGAATTGCGTGATTGCCAACGCCAGGATTGCAGCCAACGCGGTGATTCACCCCTTCACCCACATCGATGGCGAGAAAGCCGGCGTGACGGTGGGTGCCGGCGCACTGGTTGGCCCGTTCGCCCGCCTGCGGCCCGGTGCCCGCCTGGGCGATGAGGTACACATTGGCAACTTTGTAGAGGTGAAAAATTCCACGCTGGCCAAAGGGGCCAAGGCCAATCACCTGGCCTACCTTGGCGATGCCACGGTCGGTGAACGCGTCAACTACGGCGCGGGATCCATCACCGCCAATTACGACGGCGCCTTTAAACACCAGACGGTGATTGAGGCTGACGTGCACATCGGCAGCAATTGCGTGCTGGTGGCACCGGTCACCATTGGCGCTGGTGGCACGGTGGGCGGTGGCTCCACCATCACCAAAGACACGCCGCCAGGTGCCTTGAGCGTGGCGCGCGGCAGGCAGGTGATGATTGCCAACTGGAAGCGCCCGGCCAAATGAGCGCTGACGCGGCGCAAAACTGCGCTGGTGTGGTGCCAGAGCAGGCGGTGCCCGTCAATGCAGCGCCAGTGAAGGCGGTGGCAGTGAGCGGCGCGATGGCGCCACACAGCAGCGAAGCGCTGCACGCGGCGTGCCGCGAAAACGAACACCTCAAACGCCAGCTCGCCGCCATCACCAGTGAACTCGAAAGTTTTACCTATTCTGTATCGCACGACTTGCGCGCCTCGCTGCGGCACATCAGCGCTTTTGTCGAGATTGTCAATGAAGACTTGGGCGGCCACGTCAATGCGGGCGTTGCCAGCCACTTGACGACGATCACCCTGGCGGCGCAGCACATGACGCGCATGATCGACGCGCTGATGGCCCTCTCAAGGCTCGGCCACATTGACCTGGTGCTGAGCCGCGTGGCGATGGGGCCGCTGATTGCCGAGGTGTGCGAATCTTTGGAGTGTGGGGCGGGCCCTGAGGCGGGCCATCAGCCAATTCAGTGGCAGATTGCCGATGACTTTCCGGCCACGCTGGCAGACGTCGTGCTAGTGCGCCAGGTCTGGCAGCACCTGATCTCAAACGCAGTCAAGTTCACTCGGGCTGGTGCCAATGTCCGTGCCAGCGCCACTCCAGGTGCCATCGCCGGTGCCGCCAAAATTCAGATTGGCTGGCATCTGCCGGGCGACGGCCAGTGTGAAATGTTTGTCAAAGACAACGGCGTCGGCTTCAACCCAAAATTCAGCGCGAAACTGTTTCAGGTGTTTCAGCGCCTGCACAGCGCCAGCGCGTTTGAAGGCATCGGCATGGGCCTGGCGTTGAGCCGAAGAATTGTGGAGCGCCACGGCGGCAGTATTGATGCAAAAGCGGAAGTTGCCGCAGGCTGTGAAGTGCGGTTCACGCTGCCATTGGCAGATCGCGTATAGCTATTAAAATAGTAGCTAATAGTGATTGATTGACGCGGGCTATGGGCTATTTAGCCTCTTGCGTGGTTAAATTTCAGGCGGTTTTTACAAAAAACGCCAAGTGCAAAACCCTGGCTCGCCAAAAGCGCGTGCTGAAAGCCATATTTACGCGCTTTCTCAAAGCCGCTAATTCCGTTTCCATTTCAATGGGAGAGGCGCACCGACGAAGACAGTGCTTTAGCACGGCCAGGAGGTGCAACGACCTATCCGATTGAAATGGAAATGGAATAACACGGCGAGCTGTAATATCTGGAAGCCGACCCTGGCGAGACGCGCAACCGCTTGACCGATCCGCGACATGCGCAGCAGCGCATGTCGCTGGTGATGGCACTGCTCAAGTGGCAGGTGCAGGGAACCCACCGTTCGGGCCTGCGCGAGCGCGCGAAACCGCAGCAGCCGAAGTCGCCAACCCACTTCAAGGAGACAACAGATGGGCAATATTCCGCTTCGCGTGGCGCGCGCGCTGGCTGCAACGGCCGCGGCCATGGCCATGGCCATACCCTGCGCCGCGCTTGCGCAGGCCTTCCCGCAAAAGCCGATCACGATCATTGCCGCCTATCCCCCAGGCGGTGTGGCGGACCAGATGGCGCGGGTGCTGGCCGGTGAACTGGGCAAACGCCTTGGCCAGCCGGTGACCGTCGAGAACCGGGTCGGGGCCTCGGGGATGATCGGTGCCAACTACGTCGCCAAGTCGGCGCCGGACGGGCACACCCTCCTCATGGCCGCGATGGCCGAAACCGTGTTCATGCCCCACATGCACGACAAGATGGCCTACCAGCCCGACAAGGACCTCGCCCCGGTGGCGATGGCCGTCAGGTACCCCTTCATGCTGGTCGCGAATCCGGCATTCCCGGCGCGCACAGTGAAGGACGTGATCGCACTGGCGAAAAAGAATCCGGGCGAGCACACCTATGCCACCGCCGGGAATGGATCGGTCCAGCACATCGCGATGGAGATGTTCAGCCGGGCCGCCGGCATCCAGTTGCGCCACATCCCGTACAAGGGCGTGACGCCCGCGCTGACCGACGTGCTGGGCAACCAGGTGTCGATGATGTTCGCGGGTTTCCCGCCC
>JANMVO010000683.1:0-2344 GCA_031392805.1 Rhodoferax sp.
GGCTGGGGCCTAGCTTGAAGAGATTTCTGGAGAACATACCTCCCTATTTAGATTCCACAACTTATTCGAACCGTCGGTCACGCTCGCCGGAATACCGGTCACGCAGCCGGAATCAGCGGTCACGTTCACCGGAATACGCACTTGGCTATCATCAGCCAGATGACCGCCCCCAGCGACGCCAAATTCGTCTCTATCAGGAGTGGCTGCAAGCCAGCCGTGGGCTTTCATTTGACCAGCTATGGCGCGCTGTGGCAATGGTCGGCCTTGTCCAATGAGGTGTGAGCCTGAGCAGGACACGTATTTCCAAGCAGAAATGAGCCTGAGCCAGCGAATTTGCAGTTGAACTGGTGGCTTGATCATCGAAGGATGGTGATCAATATGGACGAGGCCAAGCTGCGCACCATTGCGCAATTGCAGGAGTTTTTGGACGCAACCCAGGAGATCAGCTTCACGGTCGCGCCTGGCGATGGTGACGACCAGCGCTATGAACACATCAGTCGTGTCCTCAAGCGCTTTTGCTACCCAGGACTGGGCAAAGGCGAGCGCGGGGTGGTGCTGGCGTATCTTCGGCGCACCAGCGGCTACAGCCGCTCCCATATCACCCGCTTGGTCGGGCGTTGGGAGTGCAATCGGTTGGCACTGGTCCCGCTGTCAAAGCACTACTGCGGGCCAGCAGTGCCCTTTGTGCGCAAGTACACGGGCGCTGATGTCGAACTGCTGGTGCAGATGGACCGGGCCAACGAAGATGTCTGTGGCGTGGCGATCGTGCACCTATTGCACCGAGCCTTTGTCGTGTACGGCGACAAGCGCTATGAGCGTTTGTCAAAGCTATCGGTATCGCACCTGTACAACCGGCGCAAGAGCACGGGGTACCGGGTTCTGCGCACCCACTTCACCAAGACGCGCGCCGTATGCAACCCCATTGGGGTGCGCAAGCCACCCAGGCCCAATGGGCGTGCTGGCTGGGTACGCATTGACAGCGTGCACCAGGGCGACCTGGATGGCATCAAAGGGGTCTACCACATCACTTGCGTGGACTCGGTGAGTCAGTGGCAAGTGCAGTCCTGCGTGCAGGGCATCAGCGAGGCCTTTTTGCTGCCGGTGCTGGAGATGGTGATCGATCAGTTCCCGTTTCAGATCGAAGGCTTCCACTCGGACAACGGAAGCGAATACATCAACCACAAGGTGGCAAAGATGCTGGAGAAACTGCGAATCGAACAAACCAAGTCACGCTCACGCAACAGCAACGACAACGCGCTGGCCGAGAGCAAAAATGCCAGCGTCGTGCGCAAGCATATGGGCTACAGCCACATCCCGCAAAAGTTCGCAAAACCCATCAACGCGTTCTACCAGGAGGTGTTCAATGAATGGCTCAACTTGCATCGTCCGTGCCTGTTTGCCACGGAGGTCGTGAGCGACAAAGGCAAGGTCAAAAAGGTCTACAAGCACAAGGACTCCAAGACCCCGCTGGAGTCCTTGGTGTTGCTCGACAAGGCGAAGTTGGTGACCTTCAAAAGCGTGATCACGCTTGATTGCCTTCTGCGCAAAGCCCAAGAGAAGACCGACCTGCAGGCCGCACAGGAGATGCAAAAAGCCAAGGCCGATTTGTTTGAGCTGTTCAACAAATCTGGACGCAAAAGTCAGACCTGAACTGACGAAAACGGGAAGCAAATTGTGGTGAAAAATTCCGCCCGCCACGGGGGGCCTCCGGCGGCCTGGCAGGGGCCGATGGAGAAAGAATCCCAACGCAAAAGTCCGGCGGCTTAAACTTCCAGCTTTACCCCGGTCAAGCCAACAGGAAGTTGTTCTCAACTGCACCGTTCTTCAGGCTCATACCTGGATTGGAAAATACTGGGGTCTGGATATGCCCAATCGCTACCAGACTGAGCGGGATATCCAGCCAAATACTTGCCACTGGTTTTTATATGCCAACATGGCAGGCAGAACCTAAATTTTCTGCCGCCACCATGACTTTCTGGATTGATACGCACTGCCACCTGGATGCGCCCGAGTTTGCGCACGACGTGGCCGATGTCTGCGCCCGCGCCAGCGCCGCCGGCGTGCGCCACTGCGTGCTGCCGGCCGTTTTCGCGGGCAACTTTGAAGCGGTGCGGATGCTGGCGCAGACGTTTTCCTACAGCTACGCACTGGGAATCCATCCGGTGGCGGTCGCCCACGCACGGGAGCAAGATATCCAGACGCTCGATGCCGAACTGGTCGCTCGAAAATCTGATCCGCGTCTGGTCGCTGTGGGTGAAATCGGACTGGATTATTTTTTGCCCGAGTTGCAGAGCGCCGTGATGCGCGAGCGGCAGGAATTTTTCTATCGGGCACAACTCAAACT
>JANMVO010000706.1:0-1610 GCA_031392805.1 Rhodoferax sp.
CCGGTGGCCGCGCTCGACTACGCGCGCCAGCTCAAAGTGCAGCGCGACAAATACGCCGACACGCTTGAGATTGTGATGCGCGTGTACTTTGAGAAACCGCGCACCACGGTTGGCTGGAAAGGCCTGATCAACGACCCGTACCTGGACGAGAGCTTCCGCATTGACGAGGGCCTGCGCATTGCGCGCCAGTTGCTGATCGAGATCAACCGGCTGGGCCTGCCTGCGGGCAGCGAGTTTCTGGATGTGATCTCGCCACAGTACCTGGGCGATTTGATTGCCTGGGGCGCGCTTGGCGCGCGCCCCACTGAAAGCCAGGTGCACCGTGAGCTGGCCTCGGGCCTGTCCGCGCCGATCGGCTTCAAAAATGGCACCGATGGCAACATCAAAATCGCCACCGATGCGATTCAGGCGGCCGCCGGTGGCCACCACTTTTTGTCAGTTCACAAAAACGGCCAAGTGGCGATTGTGCAAACCAATGGCAACCCCGATTGCCACGTGATTTTGCGCGGCGGCAAGGCCCCCAATTACGACGCGGCCAGCGTGGCTGCGGCCTGCGCCGATCTGGCCAAAGCCAAGCTGCCCGCCACGCTGATGGTGGACTGCAGCCACGCCAACAGCAGCAAGCAGCATGAGAAGCAGTTGGACGTGGCGCGGGACATTGCCGCGCAGGTGACCGGGGGATCAAAACGCGTCTTTGGCGTGATGGTGGAGAGCCACCTCAACGCCGGTGCGCAAAAATTCACGCCCGGCCTGGACGATGCCGCCAAGCTCGAATATGGCAAGAGCATCACCGACGCCTGCCTGGGCTGGGACCAGTCTTTGCAGGCGCTGGAGGTGCTCTCACAGGCGGTCAAGGCGCGCCGGGCCGCTTGAAGCGGTGTGACGTTGTTTTTTTTCCGTATTTTGCTGTTTTCAACCGATTTAGTTGGTCAAATCGGCCTCTAGCCCTTGTGGAATATATATAAGTAGCTATTAAAATAGGAGTAGTTATGCTGCACCCCGAAGCCCGCGCGCTGATCAACCTGATGCAAGAGCGTGGCGTGCCTCCGACGCACACGTTAAGCCCGGCTGACGCGCGGCACTTTTACCGCGAGCGCCGTTTCTTCACCCAGCCGGACGCGCCGCAGGTGGCGCTGGTGCAAGACCTGCAAGCCACCGGGCCGCATGGCGCGATAGCGCTGCGCTTGTACAAGCCGTTCGTCAAAACGCCAGGGCAAGCGCTGCCCGTACTGGTCTACTTCCACGGCGGCGGCTGGGTGATTGGCGACCTGGACACGCATGACACCCTGTGCCGCGAGCTGGCCAATGGCTCGGGCTGTGCCGTGGTGGCGGTGGACTACCGCATGGGGCCGGAGAACCGCTTTCCTGCTGCGGTTGACGATTGCCTTGCCGCCACGCGTTGGGTGCACGACAACGCCGTGTCGCTCGGGCTGGATGCGTCGCGTCTGGCGGTAGGTGGCGACAGCGCTGGTGGCAATCTGGCGGCTGTGGTGTCGATTTTGGCGCGTGATGGCGGGAATGCTGGGACTGCTGCCAATGCTGCAAATTCGGGGATTGCCGCGAATGCTAGGACTGCTGGGACTGTCGTGAATGTGGCAGGCGCTTTGCCC
>JANMVO010000014.1:0-4763 GCA_031392805.1 Rhodoferax sp.
AGCAAGGCGCTGGCGGCAATCACCTGCAGCAGGAAAACACCCCAGCCGGGCTCGGGCTTGTAGCTACCCCGCCGACGCAGGCCAATCAGCAACCACAGGGCGTTGATCAGCGCCCCAATACCGATCGACAGGGTTAGCGCCGCATGCTGCAACACCGGCACCAGCGCCAGATTCAGCAATTGGGTGATCACCAGCACCGCGATGGCAATGCGTGCTGGCGTCTTCATGTTGTGGCTGGCGTAAAAACCCGGTGCCAGCACTTTGATGGCAACCACGCCCACCAGACCGACGCCCCAGCCCATCAAGGCCAGCGTGGTTTGCTGCACATCGTGCTCGGTGAATGCGCCGTAATGGAAAATCACGGCGACCAGCGGTTTGGCAAACGTCAGCAGCGCCACCGAGCAGGGCACGGAGAGCAGCACCACCAGCCGCAAACCCCAATCCAGCAAGGCGGAATATTGCCCGGCATCGTTGACCGCTTTGGCACCGGCCAATTGGGGCATCAGCACCATGCCCAAAGCGACGCCCAGCATGGCGGTGGGGAATTCCATCAGGCGGTCCGAATTGCTCAGCCAGGTGACACTGCCAGCCGCCAGCCGTGACGCGATCTGGGTGTTGATGAACAGCGATATCTGCGCCACACCAACACCCAGCAACGCCGGCGCCATCAGTCTGGCAACGTTTCGGGTTGCGGGGTCACGCCAGGCTGCTTTCAACACAGCCCAGTGCAGCCCAATCTTGGGAAACAAGCCCAGACGCAGCAGCGCTGGCACTTGTATGCCCAGCTGCAGCACACCGCCCAGCACGACGCCCACAATCTGGGCATAAATCGGCTCGATGCCTTGGGCATTGAACCAGGGCGTGCCCCAGACCGTAGCCGAGATCATGGCCAGATTCAGTAGTACCGGGGTGGCGGCAGGCACCGCAAACTGCCGCCAGGTGTTGAGAATGCCAGAGGCCATCGACACCAGCGAGATAAACAAGATGTAGGGAAACATCCAGCGCGTCATGAACACCGCCGCCGAAAACGCCTGGGGCTCTTTTTGCAGGCCGCCAGCCATCAGCCAGACCAGCAGCGGCGCGCTGACTACCCCCAGCAGGGTGGTCAGCAACAGCACCCAGGTCAGCATCGTGGCAACACTGTCGATCAACGGCCGGGTACCCTCCAGCCCGTGGGTGGCTTTGCTGGCGGCCAGCACCGGAACAAAGGCCTGGCTGAACGCACCTTCGCCAAACAGGCGGCGAAACAGGTTGGGGATGCGAAACGCGACGTAAAACGCATCGGTCATCGCGTTGGCGCCAAAGGCGGCGGCAAATAGCTGGTCACGCACCAGGCCGGCCACGCGCGAGGCCAGGGTCAGCAGGGAAATGGTGGAAGCGGCTTTGAGCATGGATACGACCGGCGAGTGTAGCCGGGGCACTTGCCGTGTCCGCACTTCTGTCTGTCTCGCTACCCTGCTTAAAATCTCCAATAATGTACAGACTGATACAATGGAAGGCTTTGCTGGCAACATCCTCAGACATTAGGAATACTCAATATGGCATCTACTAAACCGAAGAAAAAGAACCCGCGCCTGGCGTCGGGCCGTAAACGCGTCCGTCAGGACGTCAAAATCAACGCCGCCAACACATCTTTGCGTTCGCAGTACCGCACGGCGGTGAAGAACGTTGAAAAAGCCGTTGCGGCCGGCGACAAAGACAAAGCCACTGCGGCTTTTGGCAAGATGCAGGCCGTGGTTGACACCGTGGCTGACAAAGGCATCTTCCATAAAAACAAGGCAGCGCGCGACAAGAGCCGTCTGTCTACCCGAGTGAAAAATCTGGTTATCAGCACGAATCAGGCTGCTGCTCCGGCAGCCGCTGCAAAACCGGCCTGAACAGCCCTGCCTGATTCTTCAGGCAACTCGCACGGATTCTTGAACGGTTGAGGACAGAGCTGGCTCGCTTTCGCGTCGCTTCGGTCTGTCCCGCAAACTATCAAAATATCCGCCGTTTGTAACGGGTGCGCTGCCAGCAAAGCAAAAAACCGCCAGCGCACAAGCCCTGGCGGTTTTTTGTTGGCGGGCCTTTTGCAGTGATCGCCCAATCGCTGCCCGCGCGCACTTCAGCGACTGATTCATTCCGCCCGGGGCACAGGCGCATCCAGTTCCACCTGCAAATCATTGTCTTTGGCAAAGTTCATGCAGAAGTCCCAGGCCATGACTTCATAGTCACGCAAATCGCGGTTCACGATGACGCATTTCACATCACTAAACGACGTGGGCACGCACCAAGGCGAATAACCGAGGTGGCTGCCTGGCTGGGGGCCGCCGGGGCGAAAGGGGCTCATCACGCCAGCCAGGCGCTCGGCCCAGTCGCTGGGGCGAAATGCCTTGCCCGCGCGGGTGACACCGAGAATGAAGACCTCTTTGGGATAAGCAGAAACGGAGTTGGGAAACATGGATTGCGACTAATTGCCAAGCGAAAAATGCTGCAACGCACAATAATTTTATGGCATATGAAGCGCGCGCCTGACGCCGTGCGCATCCAGCATCCCTTCGGCATTCCTGACCATCACGTCACCACCCCGCCGTAATGCGATGCGACGCCATCGGCACCGACGCATTAAAACGCGTCGCAGTAATCTCAAATTGTCAAAGGCCGACGCAATCGATGCGCCTAGAATTGCCATTCGCCGGCCCGCTTATTTTTGGGCCGGTTCGTTTTCAGTGACCGCCACAGGAGTAAGAAAGCATGAACGCTGCCGCCAAACATTTCATCGAAGCCGCCTCGCCCCACGTCATGAACACTTATGGGCGGGTGCCGATTGCGCTGTCGCACGGCCAGGGCTGCCGCGTCTGGGACGTCAATGGCAAGGCCTACCTGGATGGTCTGGGCGGCATTGCCGTCAATACGCTGGGGCACAACCACCCCCAACTGGTTCCAGCCCTGCAAGACCAGATTGCCAAAATCATCCACAGCTCCAACTACTACCATGTGCCCAACCAGGAGGTGCTGGCCAATAAGCTGGTCGAACTGTCTGGCATGACCAGTGTGTTTTTCTGCTCCACCGGGCTGGAGGCCAACGAGGCTGCATTGAAGCTGGCGCGCAAATTTGGCCATGACAAAGGCATTGATCGCCCCGAAATTGTGGTTTACGAGAACGCCTTTCATGGCCGCAGTATTGCCACTCTGAGCGCCACCGGCAACCCTAAAGTCCAGGCCGGTTTTGGCCCCCTGGTGGAAGGTTTTATTCGCGTGCCACTGAATGATGTGGCCGCTCTTAAAAAAGCCACCGAGGGCAACCCCAATGTGGTCGCCGTATTCCTTGAAGCGATTCAGGGCGAAGGCGGCATCAACCCCATGCACATGGACTACCTTAAAGATGTGCGCAAGCTGTGCGACGAGCGCGACTGGCTGCTGATGATTGACGAGGTGCAGTGCGGCATGGGGCGCACCGGCAAATGGTTTGCCCACCAGTGGGCAGGGATCACCCCTGATGTGATGCCGCTGGCCAAAGGCCTGGGCTCTGGCGTGCCGATTGGCGCGGTGGTGGCGGGCCCCAAAGCCGCCAGCATCTTCCAGCCTGGCAACCACGGCAGCACGTTTGGGGGTAACCCGCTGGCCGTGCGCGCCGGGGTGGAGACGATTCGCATCATGGAGAAAGACGGTTTGCTGGCCAACGCCGCTGCGATGGGTGACCACCTGAAGGCGGCGCTGACGCGCGAACTGGCCACCGAACTGGCTTCAGGTGCCGTGAAGGAGATTCGCGGCCAGGGGCTGATGCTGGGTATTGATTTGTCGCAACCCTGCGCGGCACTGGTGGGCCAGGCCGCAGACAACGGGCTGCTGATCAGTGTGACGGCAGACACGGTGGTACGGCTGGTTCCGCCGTTGATCATCAGCGCCGCTGAAATTGATGAACTGGTGGGAATTTTGTGCCCGCTGATCAAGCAATTGTTGGCGAAGACGCCATGACCCAAGCCACTGAACCCGCTCTCAAGACTGCCCTCAAGCATTACCTGCAATTCAGTGACCTCAATGCAGACGAGTACGCCTTCCTGTTTGCGCGCGCCGCCCTGATCAAGAAAAAATTCAAGGCATACGAAAAACACCATGTGCTGGCCGACCGCACCATGGCCATGATTTTTGAGAAAGCCTCCACCCGCACGCGGGTGAGTTTTGAGGCCGGCATGTACCAGCTGGGCGGCAGCGTGGTGCACCTGACCACGGGCGACAGCCAGTTGGGCCGCGCCGAGCCGATTGAGGACAGCGCCAAGGTCATCAGCCGCATGGTCGATCTGGTGATGATCCGTACCTACGAACAAACCAAGATTGAAGCATTTGCCGCGCATTCGCGCGTGCCGGTGATCAACGGGCTGACGAACGAGTTTCACCCGTGCCAAATTCTGGCCGACATCTTCACCTACATCGAACATCGCGGATCGATTGCGGGCAAAACCGTGGCCTGGGTCGGCGACGGCAACAACATGGCCAACACCTGGCTGCAGGCGAGCGAAATTCTGGGCTTCAAGGTGCATGTCAGCACGCCGGGTGGCTACGAGGTCGACCAATCGATTGCCGGCATTCGTTCAGCAGAGAGCTACAAGGTCTTCAAAGACCCGATGCAGGCCTGCGCCGGCGCTGATCTGGTGACCACCGACGTCTGGACCAGCATGGGCTACGAGGCGGAAAACGAGGCCCGAAAAAAAGCGTTTACCGACTGGTGCGTTGACTCAGAGATGATGCGCGCCGCCAAACCCGACGCCCTCTTCATGCACTGC
>JANMVO010000050.1:0-2195 GCA_031392805.1 Rhodoferax sp.
TCGCCCAGCGCCTCAAACACGTTCATCTCCATCAAAATGAAAGCGATCATGGTGTTGAACACCACCCACACCACGCGCCCCGGATGGCTGTGTGTTATCCGGGAGAAAAAATTGGACCATGCCAGCGAGCCTGCATAGGCGTTGGTCACGTTGATTTTGAGCTGCGACACCACCACAAACAGCGCGGTGGCACCCACCGCCCAGCCGTAGTGCGGGAACACATATTCATACGCCGCCAAGTACATCTGGTTCGGGTCTACGGCGCGGTCCGGGGGGACCATGTGGGAGATGGCCAGGTAGGCCAGCAAGGCACCGCCCAGCATCTTGAGCACCCCCAGCAGCACCCAGCCCGGCCCGCCCGCCAGCACACCAAACCACCAGCGCTTGCGGTTGGCGGCGGTCTGCACCGGCATAAAGCGAAGGTAATCCACCTGCTCGCCCATTTGAGTCATCAAGGCCACGCCTACCGTGAGCGCCGCACCGAACAAAGGCAAACTAAAACCCGACGCAGTGCCTTTTTCACCCTTGTAGTGCACCACACCCGCAAAAGCACCGGGATCAAGCATGAACACCGCCACAAACGGCACCACCAGCATCACCAGCCACAGCGGCTGGGTCCAGACCTGCAGGCGGCTGATGGCCGAGACCCCATGCGTCACCAGCGGAATCACCACCAGAGCGCAAATCAGGTAACCCCAACTGGGTGGAATACCCAATGCAAGCTCCAGCGCATAGGCCATGACGGCCGCCTCCAGCGCAAAGAAGATGAAGGTAAACGACGCATAGATCAGTGAGGTGAGCGTGGAGCCAATGTAGCCAAACCCCGCGCCACGGGTGAGCAAGTCCATGTCTACCCCGTAGCGCGCTGCATAAATGCTGATGGGCAATCCCGCCAGAAAAATGATCAGGCCAGTGGCCAGGATGGCCCAAAACGCATTGGTAAAACCATATTGCACCAACAGCGTGGCCCCCACCGCCTCCAGAATCAAAAATGAAGCCGCGCCAAAAGCGGTGTTGGCAACCCGCCACTCCGACCACTTGCGAAAACGCTGCGGCGTGAAACGCAGGGCATAGTCTTCCATGGTTTCGCTGGCAACCCAGGCGTTGTAGTCGCGCCGGACCTTCACCACATGCTGCGGCGCAGCATTCAGCGGGGACCGTTCGGCAGGCTTGTTCACAGCAGCATTGTGCAGCTTTCATGCCACAAGTCGGCGCGCAGTGAAGACAAGACTTGCTGAAGGACTTGCGGGCTGGGGCATGGCAGGAGATATTGCGAGAGAATCAGGCGATTGACATAACCTGCCTCTGACTATGGAACTGACCCCGCGCGAAAAAGACAAGCTGCTGATTTTTACCGCCGCGCTGCTGGCCGAGCGCCGCAAGGCGCGCGGGCTCAAGCTTAACTACCCGGAGGCCGTCGCCTTCATCTGCGCCGCCGTGATGGAGGGCGCGCGCGACGGCAAAACCGTGGCGCAACTCATGAGCTTTGGGCGCACCGTGCTCAGCCGAGCCGACGTGATGGACGGCATTGCCGAGATGATTCCCGACATTCAGGTGGAGGCCACCTTCCCCGACGGCACCAAGCTGGTCACGGTGCACCAGCCGATTGTCTGAGCAGGCTGAATGCATCACGGGTGCCTCATCGAATCCTTGCAAATCTTAATTTTGACCCATGAAAAATCAAAATACTCTCAAAATGATAGCTTCTCTTGCAATAATGACAAGGGCTGGAGGCCTATTTGCCCATGAAAATCACGGTTTTTCGGGTTTCCACTGGCACGCTACGGACGCCTGGGGCTTTGTGGCTCTGGGCGTGACGGCGGTGGTTGCCATAGGGCGGTCCCGTGGCGGCAAGTGAGGCACTTATGACTCCCGGCGAAATCATTCCCTTTGATGGTCCTGACCACGTGCTGAACGCAGGCCGTCGCACCGTCACCGTCGTCGTGAAAAACACGGCAGACCGCCCGATTCAGGTCGGCTCGCACTACCACTTTGCAGAGATCAATGGCGCGCTTGGCTTTGATCGCGCTGCGGCGCGCGGCATGCGGTTGAATATTGCCTCGGGCTCAGCCGTGCGGTTTGAGCCGGGGCAGCAGCGCACGGTTGAACTGGTCGACTACGCGGGGGAGCGCAAGGTGTATGGCTTCCGTGGATTAACACAGGGAAGTTTGTAATGGCGACCATCGGACGACGCG
>JANMVO010000061.1:0-10413 GCA_031392805.1 Rhodoferax sp.
ATCAAGCCGCACACCCACTTTACCGGTGAAATCTACGTCTTGAGCAAAGACGAAGGTGGCCGCCACACCCCCTTCTTCAACAACTACCGCCCCCAGTTCTACTTCCGCACCACGGACGTGACCGGTGCGATTGAGCTGCCAGAAGGCAAAGAGATGGTCATGCCCGGTGACAACGTCAGCATCACGGTCAAGTTGATCAACCCGATTGCCATGGAAGAGGGCCTGCGCTTTGCCATCCGTGAAGGTGGCAAGACGGTGGGTGCGGGTGTGGTTGCGAAGATACTTGCATGATGGTGGGAAAGACTGCGGCGACGCAATAGATAAGCAAGCTCTGTCCCCAACACTTTAAGGAACATTTACCATGGCAACCAAACAGAAAATTCGCATCCGCCTGAAAGCGTTTGACTACAAACTCATCGACCAATCGGCCGCAGAGATTGTTGATACCGCCAAGCGCACCGGCGCCATCGTCAAAGGCCCCGTGCCTTTGCCAACCCGCATGAAACGCTTCGACATTCTGCGTTCGCCGCACGTCAACAAAACCAGCCGCGACCAGTTTGAAATCCGCACCCACCAGCGCTTGATGGACATCGTTGATCCCACCGATAAAACCGTCGACGCACTGATGAAACTTGATCTGCCTGCGGGCGTGGACGTGGAAATCAAGCTGCAGTAAAAAAATTTCGACTTTCACATTCGTGCAAGTCGAAATATCGCTTCAGCGCTGGCTCGGGTCATATTTTCCAATTCAAGTAGGCACCTGAAGCCGGTCGTGATGCCCGCTTTAGACTTCACCCGGCCTTTTCCTGTCCAGCAACACCCAACACGCCCCTGGGGTCTTCACATTCTGGTGCTTGCAGCGCTTGATGATCTTGCCTTTGTCGCGGCTGAGCCCGGTGTCAGACAGGCAAGGGCGGTGCCAATTGAGCCAGGCACTGAAGCTCTCCTGGTAAAAAAAAGCGCGTCGCTGGCCATACTTCTGCGGGATAGGGCAGTAGCCCAAGTGATTACGCACCCCACTGAAATTTTTGCGCTTGGCCAGGGCGCTGTGGTTGCTGTCGCGCGATTGCGATTTGCTCTGCTCGATGCACAGTTCCTCAAACATTTTTTGGCCACTTTGGCATTGATGTACTGCGAGCCATTGTCCGGGTGAAATCCCACTATCTCAGCTGCAAACTGCGCGATGGCCAGCTCCAATACGGGCAGCAAAAACGCCTCTTTGATGAGGCAGACTTTCGCTGATCGACGCCCTAAGTCCGACCGGCTGCTGGCATCGCATCCCGAATCCGACCGCTTAATGCACAACTTGTTCCCGCAGACAGGCCTGCCATTAAGGCAAATGGATCTCCCAATTTAATAGCGACCTGAGAGTTCACCAAATAGAGATCAAATCGGCCTATAGCCCTTTTATTATCTATAAAGTTAGCTACTAAACATATAGCAGCCTGGATTTATGCCCCGTTTTTACTGTTCTGTGCCACTGGCCACTGGCGACGTGCTGGACTTGCCCGCCGGGGCCGCACGCCATGTGCAGGTGCTGCGCGTGCAACCTGGCGATACGCTTACGCTGTTCAACGGCGGGGTTGGTGGCGCAGAGGGGTTGGCAAGCGTTGAGGCTGCGCCGCCTGAAACACATGTGTTGGGTGGCGAGTTTGAGGCCACGGTAGTGCGCATGGGGCGCAACAGTGTTTCGGTTCAGGTGGGCGCGCACGACCCGGTGGAGCGGGAAGCCCACCGCGCCGTGCATCTGGTGCTGGGCATGCCCGCCAACGAGCGCATGGACTGGCTGGTGGAAAAGGCCACCGAGCTGGGAGTGGTCAGCATCCAGCCCCTGGTGACTGAGCGCACGGTGTTGCGCTTGGCGGCTGAGCGGGCCGGCAAAAAACAGGCCCACTGGCAAAGCATTGCCATTGCCGCATGCGAACAATGCGGTCGCAATCGAGTGCCGTTAATTCACCCGGTCAGAACCTTTGCGCTGTGGGCGAAGATGACTGTGCACGGGCCGCTTGATGGGCAACGCCCTGGACCGGCCTTCAGGCAAGGTTTTAATCAAGGTTTTCTGCTGTCATTGCGTGCCACCAGTCAACCACTGCGCCAAATCATGGCGCTAAGTGAGTCGACGCTGGGTGAAATCACTTTTCTGTCGGGCCCGGAGGGTGGCTTGAGTGACGGCGAAGAACAGGCCGCCCTGGGCTGTGGTTTTGTGGGCGTGTCGCTGGGCAAACGGGTGCTGCGTGCCGAGACGGCCGCGCTGGCCGCGCTTACACTGATGGCATGAATAAAAACCTCTGGCTTTTGGCCATCTGCCAGGGCCTGTTTCTGACCAACAACGTCACCTTCATTGCCATCAACGGCCTGGTTGGTTTGAGCTTGGCACCGCTGGGCTGGATGGCCACGCTGCCGGTGATGGGCTATGTGGTGGGGGGAGCCTTGTCGACCGGCCTGGTGGCCAAAACCCAGACGCGCTTTGGACGCAAGCTGTCGTTCCAGCTGGGACTGCTGGTGGCATTTTTGTCGGCCCTGCTGTGCGCCTACGCCGCCTTTGAGAAAAACTTCTGGTTGCTGGTGCTGGCCACGGTGGTTGCGGGCTACTACAACGCCAATGCGCAGCTCTACCGTTTTGCCGCAGCCGAACTGACGGACGCGCCGTCGCGTGAAAAGGCCGTGTCGCTGGTGATGGCGGGCGGGCTCATCGGGGCGGTGCTGGGACCCAACCTGGCGGCGCAAACGCGCGGCTTGATGGCGGTGCCGTTTGCCGGTGCCTACTTTGCGCTGGCCGGTGTGGCGCTGGTGTCGATGTTGATCATGACGCGTCTGAATTTTCCGCCGCCACCAGCCAGGACATCTGCGGTCGGCACCCCGGCCGGGCGACCCTTGTCCGAAATCATGCGCCAGCCCCTTTTCATTGTTGCGGCGGCCTGCGGTGCGCTGGGCTATGGCGTGATGAATTTGCTGATGGCGGCCACGCCGATTGCCATGCAACAGTGCCAATTGCCTTTTTCAGATATTGCACTGGTGCTGGAGTGGCACGTGATCGGCATGTTTGCGCCGGGCTTTTTCACCGGACATTTGATCAAGCGGTTTGGTGCGCTGCCGATCATGGGGGTGGGTGTGGTGCTCAATGCCGTGTGCATTGCGGTGGCACTGTCCGGTGTTGATCTGCACCAGTTTCTGGTGGCGCTGTTTCTGCTCGGTGTGGGCTGGAATTTTCTGTTCACCGGCAGCACCACGCTGTCGCTGCAAACCTACACGCCAGAAGAAAAAAACCGGGCCCAGGGCGCGCTCAATTTCTTTGTCTTTGCGACCCTGGCTTTGAGCTCGTTTGCCTCCGGCGTGCTGGTCACCACGCGCGGCTGGGCCCTGCTCAACTATGGCTCGATGGTGCCGGTGACTATGACCGGCGTGGCGCTGATCTGGCTGACCCTGCGCCAGCGCCGCGCCTGACCGCCATTCAATCCGGGTGCTTAAAAGCGCCGGTCCAGCCAGGTTTTAAGCGCTTCAAACACCGGCTCTGCGTCCAGCTCATTGAAGATTTCGTGGTACATCGCGTCAAAGCAACGCGTCGTCACAATCCCGCGCGGTGCCGCTGCGCCAAAGGCACGGCTGCCCGCCGGGTTGACCAATTTGTCAGCCCCTGCGTAAAGCAACAGTGTGGGCACTTTCCAAGCAGACGCTGCTGACAGCGTGGCAGGGCCAGATTCGGCAATGAATCGGGCCAGCCGGGCAGAGATGCGGTCATGCACCAGCGGGTCTGCCGCATACGCACGAAGCGTTGCCGGATCATGCGAAATAGCGGCAACCTTCAGCCGATTGCTGACGCGCAGGTTGGGCGCAAGGCTTGCCAGCACGGTCACCAGCAGCTTCTTGAAGGTGCCAAACCCGGCGTCCAGCGCGGGCGACGACATCAGCAGCGCCTGCACCGGTCGAACGCCAAGCGACACAAATCGCCCCGCCACCAGGCCCCCCATGCTGTGCCCAAGCAAAATAAGCGGGCTGCCTTTTTCCATGCGGGCGCGCGTGCTGTCAACAATATCGGCCAGATCGACCAGCAACCGTCTGTCGGTGGGCAGACCGCCGCGCACGCCGCCTGACTCGCCATGCCCGTACTGGTCATAACCGCGCACCGCAAAGCCCCAATCGTTGAGTCGCCGGGCGACATGGTCATAGCGGCCCGCGTGCTCTCCCAGGCCGTGCACCAGAATCACCACCCCGCGCAACGCCCTGCCCGGCGCCAGCGGCCAGTCCTGGAGGGCGATGTTGTCGCCATCGCTGGCAACAAAGGTCGACAAGGTGGACCCGCCGCCCAAGTCAGCAAAAAATGACGTGGGCCGGGACTTGGGTGCAAGCATTGGCGGCGACGTCAGGGCAGTCGCGCCATCACGTGTGCCACTGCGGCCGTCAGTTTTTTTGCGTAGGGAACATGCAGGAATTCGTTGGGCCCATGGGCGTTGCTGCGCGGCCCCAGCACACCACACACCATCATCTGGGCGCGCGGGAAACCCTTGGACAACAGGTTCATCAGCGGAATCGTGCCACCTTGCCCGATGGACCCACAGGGCGCGCCAAAGTGGGCTTGCGAGGCAGCGCTCAAGGCCTGCTCAAACCAGGGCGCGGTACTGGGTGCATTCCATCCGGTCGCCGCGCCAGCCCCTTCAAACGTGACCCGGGCCTGGTACGGCGCGTTGTCCTCCAGCAGGGTTTTGAGTTCTTGCACGGCCGCTGCGGCTTCTACCAGCGGCGGCAGGCGCAAACTGAGCTTGAAGGCGGTGTAGGGGCGCAGCACGTTGCCAGCGTTTTGCAAATCCGGGAAACCTTCGGCACCGGTCACGCTGAGGGTGGGCGACCAGGTGCGGTTTAACAAGGCTTGCACCGGATCGGTGGTCACAGGCAACGCAAACGTCGTGCTGCCCGCGCAATCATAGTGCGCCCAGGGGAAGCGTTTGTGCACTTCGTCGCCCAGAATCGCGGCGGTTGCCCGGGCCTGCTCCAGCCGGTCTGCCGGCACCTCGCAGTGAAAACTGGCGGGCAGCAAGCGGCCTGTGGCGCTGTCTTCCAGCCGGTCGAGCACCTGGCGCATGATGCGAAAACTCGAAGGCACCAGTCCGCTGGCGTCGCCGGAGTGCACGCCTTCGGTCAAAATTTCCACTTTGAGAACACCGCTGGCCATACCTCTGAGACTGCTGGTCAGCCATAGCTGGTCATAATTGCCCGCTCCTGAATCCAGACAAATGACCAGAGCCACATCGCCCAGGCGACCGCCTGCCCGACCACCCCCCGGGGTGGACGCGGACTGACGCAGCGCGTCGATGTAAGGCAGCAAATCGGGCGAGCCGCTTTCTTCGCTGGCCTCAATCAGGCCGACGATGCGTGGATGCGCCAGTCCCTGAGTTTTGAGCGCCTGGATGGCCGCAATGCTGGCGTATACCGCATAGCCATCGTCTGCACCCCCCCGGCCATAGAGCTTGCCGTCTTCATACTTAGGCGTCCACGGCCCAAGGTCGCTTCGCCAGCCGCTGAACTCGGGCTGCTTGTCCAGATGGCCGTACATCAACACGGTCTGCGCCGAGGGCGGCTTTTGCTGGGCCGCATGGGTTGAGCCGTTTGACGCGGGCACTTCAAAAAACAGCACCGGCGTGCGGCCTTGCAGGCGCATGACCTCAAGGGTCAGACCAGCGACCTTTTGCGCCGCAACCCAGGTCGCCGCATTGCGCACTACCGTGTCGATGTAGCCGTGTTGGACCCACTCGGGATCGAACATCGGCGACTTGGCGGGAATCGCGATGTAGTCCGTGAGCTGGCGCACGATGTCATCGTCCCAGTGACGGCTGATCTGGTTCAGAGCTTGCGCCGCATTCAGCGTGAAATCGGGGACTCGGGCGTTCATGAAAAACTCCTTGAAGCATCAAAAAAATCGAACCACATTATGCGGTGACCGACCCATGGTCAGGTTCAACTCGGCGGCTTTGGCCGCAGAATGACCGTGGCTATTGGGGAAACAATTGGCGAATCAATTGGCAGAATCCAGGTCGGTACCATGGGTGTGGCCATGTGTCAGTCTCACGGAACGTCCGGCGGCGATCCTGCTCAAATTAGCCTATGAAAAGCAGCGAGATGAGGTCTGCGCCACTGGTGATCGGCGATTTTAAGGAGAAATTATGCAAAATATGGCTCTAGCCCGCTCCAGTCAATCGTATATAGCTATAATATATATAGCTACCGTGGTGCTGGCCCTGACCGGCTGCGCGCTCAACCCGGACCGGCTGGCCTTGGGTGCGAGCCGCGACGAGGTGCTGCGCACTTATGGCAAGCCAACGGCGGACATTGCGTTGGCGGGCGGCGAGCGCCTGCAGTATTCGCGCCAGCCGTTTGGCCGGCAGGTTTACAACATCGACCTGGACGCGGCGGGCAAAGTGGTTGCGGCGGATCAGGCGCTGACGGAGTCCCAGTTTGCGCTGGTGCAGCTAGATGCCTGGAACGCTGCCGACGTGGAACGCGCTTTCGGCAAGCCAGCGCAGGTGGGGCAGGTGTACGCCTTCGAGGGTGCCGTGTGGAGCTACCGTTATAACTATTTCGGCACCAACAAGCAATTCCATGTCTTTATCGACCCGGGCGGCGTGGTCAGACGCACCCAAGCCACCCAGGAGATCGAATCGCGGCCCCGCCGCCGCTAAGCGCGGGTACTGCCCGACAGGGTTCGCGCTGACATCGAGTGTCTTGAGTGCGTCAAGTGCACGGGGCGAATCAGCCTGGCCGTGTTCAACAACCCAGCCGATCCGCCAACGCCAGCAGGCTCTGCGCGTGCAGCGTGTTGTCTGCGTGCGGGGAAACATCTTTGGATCGGCCAACGCCAAACTCTGCCACACGCTCGATGTAGGCCGTTTGCAAGCCACAGGCACGGGCCGCCGCCAGATCATCCTGATGGGCGGCGACCAGCATGACCCCGGCGGGACTTACATCAAAGACTTTGGCTGCGCCCAGATAGGTGGCCGGGTCTGGCTTGTAAGCCCGAAACACTTCGGCCGACAAAATGCAATCCCAAGGCAATCCGGCGCGCTTGGCCATGTGGGTCAGCAGCCCGATATTGCCGTTGGACAGCGAGCAGATGATGTACTTGGTCTTGAGCCTGGTCAGCCCGGCCACCGAGTCAGGCCAGGCATCCAGGCGGTGCCACACCTTGTTCAGGTGGCGCTTTTGCGGCTCAGTCAGGTGCGTGATCTGAAATTGCGGGAGGATCTCATCCAGCACCATGCGGTGCAGGTCGTCAATCAGGGTCCAGCCCAGCTCGCCCGAGCTTACGCGCCGCATGGCAGGCTGGTAGCCGGCGCGCCAGGCCAGGGCAAATTCGCCGCCATCCACATTCAAATTCATGGCATTGACTTCTCTGGCAATGCTGCCATGCCAGTCAACCACCGTGCCGAAGATATCGAAGGCCAGCACTTTGACGGCATCCGTGCTGACATCCATGGCGACATCGCCGCCCAAGTGGCGGGACACCTCGTTTTTTTCTGAATTCATGGGTTGACTTTCTTGTATATGCGAAATCAGGTGAATTTGACCGACAGCGGGGACAATGGCGCTTGAAAATCCGCGCGCCAGGTTTCACCCGCTTGCACCGGCCAGGCATCGGTCCAGGTTCCGGTGGTGATCACATCGCCGGGCTTCAAGTCTGGCGCAGCTTTGCATTGGCGCAACTCGCCCAAAAAATAGGACAACGCCAGGAGAGGCCCGTCCAGCACATTGAGCCCCTGGCCGCGTTCTGCCAGCGCGCCATCTTTGTGCAAAGCCACCTGACAGCTTGCGAGCGTCAGGTTGAGCGCCTGCGCAGAGGGTGCGATGGTATTGACGGCAACCCGGCGACCGACCAGCAAATGCGAGTGCAGGCCACCATCCCTGACGGCCATTGAGGCGGTGAACTTCCAGTTTGCCGCATGCGACTGCACGATCTCGAACCCCGGCGCCACCCACTCAATGCAGTCGTAAAGCGCCTCAAGCGTTGCGTTGGCAGGCGGCGTGGCGCGCATGCCAAACACCGCTTCGGGCTCAATCCTGGGCTGGCATCGGCCGCTCAAAGCGATGGCGGCATCGCCTTCGCAAAACTCAAGCGTGGTGTTCCACACGGTTCCCCAAATCGGCGCCAACACGTTGTACCTGGGCCAGATGCTGCGGTTGGTGAAACCGATCTTGTAGCCCCGCGGCACGTCACCCCGGTCCATGCGCAACTGGCGCACCTGCAAGGCGGACTGATAGGCACCCGCCACGTCGTCGGCGAGCGCGGCCGGGGCTTGTGTGTGAGTGCCTGTGCCTGGGCGGGCGTCGGTGTCGGTGTCGGCGGGCCAGAGCGTGGCTTGGTCCAGGTGCTGGAGGATTTCGGTGGGTGTCATGGATCTTGCCTATGGAAGTCTGACGTTGCGGGATTGGCGCAGAGCCCCTTTGGCGGCTTTCTGGGCATGCTGATCCAGACGACGCCGTTTATTTTTGTTTCTTGGCGCGCGCGGTGCGGGCGAATGACGCCGACTTGTGGCCGCCTGTTCCAGCTTTGAGTGCCGCCGTGCCCTGACCTTGACCACCGTTCGGACAATGCCAAATGCAGCCGCAAAAGCGACCAGTACAACCAGCACATTAACGACGGTAGCGTCCATCAAAATCCCTGGTTAACCTGAAAGAAAACTGATGCTCCGGGGCGCTTCGCTGGAGGGCATGACAGTGTGTGCGACATCGGACAAAGTATAGATTAGCGCGAAAACTTGAACACCGCCGTACCTGCCAGCAGGTTGGGCGCCGTGCGCACCACGCGATTGTCCTGCAGGCCAAAACTGTCGGCTATTTTGAGCTGGTTGCGTTGCGCCAGCGCCTCGAAGTCAGCAAAAGTGCCGACGCGGATATTCGGCGTGTCATACCACTGGTAAGGCAGGCGTTTGGTGACCGGCATGCGGCCCCTCAGCACACTCAGGCGGTTCGGCCAATGACCAAAGTTGGGAAAGGCAACGATGCCAATGCGGCCCACGCGGGCCGTCTCACGCAGCATGACTTCCGCATTGCGCAGGTGTTGCAGCGTGTCGATTTGCAACACGACATCGAACGAGGCATCGTCAAACAGGGTCAGGCCTGCGTCCAGATTGAGCTGGATGACGTTGACGCCGCGTTTCACGCAGGCCAGCACATTGGCATCATCAATCTCGATGCCGTAACCGGTGCAGGCGCGCGCGGTTTGCAGCAAGGCCAGCATGGCACCGTCTCCGCAGCCCAAGTCGAGCACGCGCGAACCTTGCGGCACCAGCCGGGCGATGGCTTCCATGGTGGCGGTGTCACTCATGGGGAAACAGCTCCCACGCCGGTTGCGTCGGGAGCTGTGCCGTCGGCCGCGAGGTTTCTGAAAATGCTATCAAAATAAGAGCGTACCAGGCCCATATAGCGGGGGTCATCGAGCAAAAAGGCATCATGCCCGTGCGGCGCATCAATCTCGGCGTAGCTGACGCTCAATCGGTTGTCCAAAAGTGCCTTCACCAGCTCGCGGCTGCGCTGGGGCGCAAAACGCCAGTCGGTGGTGAAGCTGACCAGCAGAAATTTGCAGGTCGCGCGCGCCAGCGCCCGGCTCAAGTCACCGCCATAAGTGCGCGCCGGGTCAAAATAGTCGAGCGCACGGGTGATTAGCAAATAGGTATTGGCGTCAAAGTATTCGGCAAACTTGTCGCCCTGGTAACGCAGGTAACTCTCGATCTGGAATTCTGCGTCCAGTGTTGAATACTTGAGGTCCATTCCGTCGCGAAGCTGCCGCCCAAACTTCTCATTCATCACGTCATCACTCAGGTAGGTGATGTGGCCAATCATGCGGGCGATGCGCAGGCCGCGTTTGGGCTTGGTTTCGGGCTGGTCGCCGTGGGCGTAAAAGTGGCCGCCGTTGAAGTCAGGGTCGGTCACGATGGCGCGGCGTGCCACTTCGTTGAAGGCGATGTTCTCAGCCGTGAGGTTGGGCGCGCTGGCAATCACCACCGCGTGGCGCACACGGCCGGGAAATTGCAGCGCCCAGCTCAGCGCCTGCATGCCACCCAGGGAGCCGCCCATCACGGCCGCCAGCGTGGCGATGCCCAGTGCGTCAAGCAAACGGGCTTGTGTCACCACCCAGTCTTCAACGGTGACCACCGGGAAATCCGCGCCATAGATGCGGCCCGTGTCAGGGTTCACATGCATCGGGCCGGTGGAGCCAAAACAGGAGCCCAGGTTGTTCACCCCGATGACAAAAAATTGATTCGTGTCAAGCGGTTTTCCGGGGCCAATCAGGGTGTCCCACCAGCCCTCTGAATTGTCCTTGCCCGGGTAGAAGCCCGCCACATGGTGCGAGGCGTTGAGCGCGTGGCAAATCAGCACCGCGTTGGATTTGTCGGCATTGAGCGTGCCATAGGACTCAAAGCTCAG
>JANMVO010000064.1:0-6215 GCA_031392805.1 Rhodoferax sp.
GTCAGCGCATGGGGCTGTCAGTGGACACGGTGAAAGACCACCTGGGGGGCATCATGCGGGGTTTTGGCGTGCAAACCCGTACCCAGGCGGTTTTGGCTGCGGGTCGGTTCGGCTACCGGTCAAGCCAGCTTCCCACCTGAACCGCCATCGTCCTTCTGGTCAGCCAGGCTGCGCAACAGGCTGCGCAGCTTGGCCGGACGCACCGGCTTGTGCAGCAGCGTCAGACCCGCCTCCCTGGCCTTTTGAATTAACGCCTGGTTGGTGTCCCCGCTCATCAGGCAAGCAGCCAGCGCGCGGCCTGCGGCGGCGCGCAGCGCGGCGACAGCAGCAATGCCGTTGTCGCCGCTGCGCAGGCGGTAGTCGCTGATGATGACATCGGGCATCCCAGTTTGCGCCATTTGCTGCAACGCGGCCTGCAGGCAGTCGGCCGCAGCGACTTTGCAGCCCCAGGATTCAAGCAGCCCCACCAGACCAGCGCTTGCCAGAATGTCGTCCTCAATCACCAGGATCTTCAACCCGTCCAGGCTGGTCACCGTGCTGGGCCGACCCGGCGCCTGGGGCTGCACCGCCGACTCTGCGGGCGCGAGCGGAACGTCAACCGTAAACCGGGTGCCACGCCCCAGGCTTGAGCGCAGGTGAAACGGGTGATTCAGCAGGCGCGCGGTGCGCTGGACAATATTCAGCCCCAAGCCAAGGCCTTGGGTGCGATCACGTTGCGGATTACCCACCTGGTAAAACTCCCGAAAAACTTGGCTGTGGTGCTCAGGCGCAATGCCGATGCCACTGTCCCACACCTCGATTCGGGTGTGACCGGCATGCCCCGATCCACGGCAAGCCACCAGCACCGAGCCCTGGTGGGTGTAACGCACCGCATTGGCCACCAGATTGAGCAAGATGCGCTGCAGCAGGACCGGGTCACTTCGCACCCAGGCCTGGGTCGGCCGAACCCGCAGGCGCAGCCCCTTGCCGGTCGCCGTGTCCTGCATGGCATGGCGGATTTTCTCAAACATCGCGTTGACCGGCATGGCGCGCAAATTCACCTGAACGGCACCCGCGTCAAGTTTCGAGATGTCCAGCAAACCGTCCAGCAAGTCCTGCAGGGCGCGCACCGACGCATCCAGGTTGGTCACCAGATGTCGGGTCTGCGCGTCGTGCGGCAGCTGCCCCAAACGCGCCACAAACATGCCAAGCGCGTGGGTGGGTTGGCGTAAATCATGGCTTGCCGCTGCCAGGAACTGCGACTTCGCATGGGTGGCCATCTCGGCCTCTTCTTTTTTTTCGCGCAATTCGGAGGTCGCCGTTGCAATGCGCTGCGCCATCTCACTGCGCCCCGTCTCCAGGCGCCCGGCCATCTGGTTCAACCCCTTTTGCAGGTCCCGCAGGGGATCGCCCGGCAGCACCTGTTCGCGCACCGACAGCTCGCCGTTGCCGATGCGCTCAATCATGCGTGACACCCGCATGATGGGTCGCACCACGCCGCGGCCAATCAGGACCGCGAGCGCGCCACCAAACAGAAGGCCACCCAAGGTGATGGCAATACCAGCCGCCAGCATGTCACGCTCGCGCCGGTTGCGCGAATCGCGCGAGAATTCCATGACCACGTGTCCGAGCAACTGCGGCACCACGTCCATGCCAGCCCCGGTGCGCTCTGGTGAGTCGTCCAGCTTGACCTGCGCCGCCACAATCGGCTGGGTGAACAGGTCTATCCCGGAAGTTGGGTCCATCAGTTCTGCCTCAACACCTGCAAAAGTCGGCAGGCTGGCATACGCCGCCCGGCCGAATTGGGCCAGTACAACACCCTGCGCGTTGACGATGGTGGCTGACTTCACGTCGGCTTCACGCAGCACACCGCTGGCGATGGTTTGCAGACTGGCAAGGTTGGCCGAAAACAGGCCATATTCGCTGGCCGAGGCCACTTGGCGAATCAGCGAGCGCGCGCGCTGGTAATGGGTGTCGGCGTTGTCGCCCACCCGCACCACCAGAAACACCGTCGCCAGCAGGGCGGCCACCAGCGTCACCGGCAGCAGGGCAGCCAGCAGCATGCGGGAGCGGATGTTCAACAGTTTCATGGCCCGCGCTCCATCAGCCGCAGGCGCTCGCCCAGGGCAGCGGCATCCAGCTTCAGGCCCAAGGAGCGGGCCACCTGTTCGTTGACACTGACATTGAATTCCTGCGGATACTGGGGCATGGCAGGCAAGGGTTTGCCCTGCAGGAAGGCGCGCGCCATCACGGCCGTCTGCCGGCCAATCATGGCGGGCGTTGAGTACACCGCGAAAACTGCCCCGGCCTGGACATAGGCCGGTGAGAAGCCAATGAACGGCACCCGCGCCCGGTAGGACGACAACAGAATGTTCTTGATGCTGCTGCTGTTGTACAGCAACGGATTGGCCACAGCCAGCAGCAAGTCGGCGTCTTCAAGAATCTTCTGCAGCGCGGGATAAGCCGATTCACCAGAACCGACCACAGCGGAGACCACCTGCAGGCCGCGAGTCTGCGCCGCTTCCTGCAAGGCGGGCGCGTGATTTCGAACATCCGCACCCCACAACACCCCAATCCGGCGTGCCTCAGGCAACGCCAGGCGGATCAGATCAAGCTGGCGGGAAAAAGGCTGGCTGAGAAACACACCGGAAAACACGGTCGAAGGCTTGCGCCCCGAGGTTTGCACAATTTGCTCGAAACTGCCGGGCGGCAACAGCGCCGCAATCAGGGGCACCCGGGTGTCTGTGGCGGCCAGCAGGCCTGACGCATTCGTGCCAACGGCTACAAACAGTTTTGGCGACAAGGCACCCGCCGCGGAAAACTCAGCCGATGTCAGCAACGCCATTTCAGTGCGCTGCAGACCGCCCCGCTCCAGCTCGACCATAAGCGTCTCTGCGGCCTCGATGTAGCTCGCGGTTCGCTCGCTGATGACGATCACCACCAACGGCTCGGCAGCGCGCGCCGGGGCCAGCATCGGCAGCACCAGCCAAAGCAGCAGCAGCAGTCGTGGCAGGAAGGCTACGGCCATGGACACGTTCACGGTCAGGGTCACGGTCAGGGCCAAAGGCAATCGAATTTTCAGAGTCTCAGTTGTCGAGTTTCAAAGCCACAAATGCGCGCCTTTGAAACTGGAAACTGCCATTGAAGTCCTGGTACGGCGCGCCCAGGTTTTGCACCACCAGCGCCAGGTCACCGCGCTGCTTTCCAAAGTGCACTGACAGCCCCAGCCGCAAATCGGTTCGGCGCATCGCAAACTGAAAGTTTGAGCCCTGCAGCGTCATCGGGCTGCGGTCATGGTGAATCAGGCTGAGGTCTACGCCACGAGGCAGCTTCTGGGTCCACATCAGGGTGGACGCCAGTTTTGGCGCTGCCAGAGCCGCACCCGCGTCGCCGGAGTCAATGTTAGTCCAGGCCTGGTTGAAGATCAATTGCGCACCAGCCCATGGCCGCCACTTCAGCTGGTACTCCAGACCGCGGATCGCAAAGTCTTCGGCATTGACGTAATCATTGGTCAGTGCAACACCGGCTGGACTTTGAAACAGTTGTGTGCCCGGCGCCAGGGCGTAGGGCGTGCGCCGGATGATGCCGCCAATCTGCTCATGAAAAAGCCGCACATCCAGGCTCAGGCCCTGCCGCGGAAACTCGCCCAGGTAGCCGACTTCCCGCGCCGCCACGCTCTCAGGCTGCGCCGTGCCGCGTGACTGGCTGTTGATCTGCAGCAGCACGCCACTGGCCGTGAAGCGCACGTCGCTTGATGACTCATACGAGCTGGGCGGGCGGTAAGCTTTTGAGACGCCAACACGCAGGGTTTGCCCGTCAGCCACGTGCCAGTTGGCCATCAGGCGCGGCGCAAAACTCTCGCCGTTTTTGCTGCTGTGTTCCAGCAGCCCGCCCGCATTCACCACCACATTGCGGGCAGCCCGCCACTCGACGTTGCCAAACACGCGGGTGAATTGGGTTTGCTGCGCGGCATCGGTGTTGTACAGGGGTTTGGAGGTGACTTGCTCATTGCGCAGTTCAGCCCCCCAGACCCATCGCACATCCGCGTTCTGGCGCAGCGTGTGTTGCAGGGACACCGTGTCGCTACTGGCGCGACCGCCAAAGTCGATGGTGATGCGGTTGAATGGGGCCGGCAAAGCGAAGAAAAAATTGTCCTGAAACCTCTCTGCAGTGTGGGAATAGCTCATGGCCAGGTCAGCATCCGCGCCCAGATTGCGTCGCCAGTCAAGCTGCAGGAAACTGGAGTCGAACGCGCGGTCGCGTAGCGGTTGGTCGACGTTGCCGGCAAAGCCAACACCCGAGGCAATGGCAAGACCGCCAACGCGCAGTTGAATCTCATCGCCGGGATTGGGTCTCAGGTCTGCGCGAAAATTGACGCGGCCGACCCGGTTGTGGCCATTGGCGCCTTTCAAGCCGTCATCGCCACGCCGGTCAATGCCGAGCCGAAAGCTGGCATTGTCCTGGCCCCAGCCCAGACTGGCCTGCACGTCACGAACGCCGTTTTCACCTGAAGTGATGCTGGCGCGCGGCCCCAAAGTGTCAACAGGGTCGCGCGTCACGATATTGATCACGCCCAGAAAAGCCCGCGCCCCGTAGGATGCCGAGTTGGAGCCCCTGAGCACCTCAATGCGTTCGATATCGGCGATGGCCACCGTTTGCAGGCCCGGTGCCACACTGCCAAACAGGAATGGCGAATACGCCGAGCGGCCATCAATCAGCACCTGAATACGCCCCGCGTAGACACCAAACCCGCCGTGGTAGCTGGCCTGTGGTGCATCGCCTTCAAACGAGGTGCTGCTCTGAAAGCCCGGCACCAGCAGCAGCAGATCGGCAACATCCCTGGCGCCGGACAGGCGAATCATCTCGCGGTCCAGCAGCGTGACCGCGCCGGGCGTCTCGTCCAGGCGTTGCGGCAGGCGCGACACCGACAGAACCATGGGCATCTCATTGAGATAGTCTTTTTCCGAGACCACGGCAAGCGGCTGCGCCTGGGCGGTCTGGGCACCCCAGCCCAACAGGAAGGCCAGGCAAATTTGTCGACTCATTGATTGTCCTTTTCATTCTGCTTTGACGCCGCACGGCTCACCCCCGTATATACCCGAAATTTGCATCGGTTTGACGCGCAGCTTGCCGACATCATCGGCTCAAGCAGAGGACAATACAGGCATGTCTGAAAGTGCCATTCCAAAAATCGTCCCCCTGATTGACCAGCGCCGCGCCTCGCTGGCGCTTCCCGCTGCGACTTTTTCACCGTCCACGCGCATCTCAGCCACCGGGCTGCTGGCCGACCAGTTGGGGCGGCCGTTGCGCGATTTGCGCATCAGCGTCACTGACCGCTGCAACTTCCGCTGCAATTACTGCATGCCCAAGGAAGTTTTTGACAGGGACTATGCCTACCTGCCCCATGCCGCGCTGCTGTCGTTTGAGGAAATCACCCGCCTTGCCACGCTGTTTGCCGCGCACGGCGTGCGCAAAATCAGGCTCACCGGTGGCGAGCCCCTGCTGCGTAAAAACATTGAGGTGCTGATCGGGCAACTGGCCCGGCTGCGCACTGTGGACGGCGCGCCACTGGACCTGACGCTGACCACCAATGGCTCGCTGTTGGCGCGCAAAGCCCAAGCCCTGAAGATCTCAGGTTTGCAGCGCGTCACTGTCAGCCTGGACGGTCTGGATGACGCCGTGTTTCGCAGCATGAACGATGTGGACTTCCCCGTGGCCAGTGTGCTGGAAGGCATTGAGGCCGCGCGCGCGGCCGGGCTGGGTCTGGATGCGGCAGGCCATGCGGGCGGCCTGAAAGTCAACATGGTGGTCAAACGCGGCACCAACGAGCAGGAGATCCTGCCAATGGCGCGCCACTTCCGGGGCACCGGCATCGTGCTGCGTTTCATCGAGTACATGGATGTGGGGGCCACCAACGGCTGGCGCATGAACGAGGTGCTGCCCTCAGCCGACGTGGTGCGGCTGATTCACGCCGAGATGCCGCTGGTGCAGCTAGACCCTTCGGCACCGGGCGAAACGGCAGAGCGTTGGGGTTTCGCCAACGCGTTGGGGCAGCACGACAAAACCGCTGGGGAGATTGGCGTGATCAGCAGCGTGACGCAGGCCTTTTGCCACGACTGCAACCGCGCCCGCCTCTCCACCGAAGGCAAGCTGTACCTGTGCCTGTTTGCCAGCCAGGGCTACGACCTGCGGGCCCTGCTTCGGGGCGGTGCGTCCGACGGCGACATTGAGTCGTC
>JANMVO010000069.1:0-14426 GCA_031392805.1 Rhodoferax sp.
GGCCGGGGTGGCTGTGCGGGCGCGTGATGCAGCGCTACCCCGTGACCTGGTGCAAATTCTTCAACAGTGCGACGGATTCAAAGCGGTGGCGACAGGGTGCCGCGTGGGGCTGGTGCTGTGCCGTGGCTGCAATGAATGGGCACCGATTCAACTTGATAAAGCAGGAGATAAGCAAAATGACTGAGCCAAAGAAAAAACGCCCTGGCCGCTGGAAGGCTGGCGAATCTGGGAACCCTGCCGGACGCAAGCCCGCGACTGCGACGAAGCCAGCGGCAAGGAGTGTGGCTGCGGCGAGTTCCCCCGAGTCCTTCGACACGGACAGAGCTGACTCCCGCGCAAAGACGGTGCTGCGCCCGAGCGTCAACGCAGCGGCGGTGATCGTCGAATACGGCACGGTCATCGGAGAGCAGGACATCGCTGCGCTGACCTCGTGCCTGTCGGATGGAATCATTGATCTGCAATCCGGCAACATGCAGCGGGCCGAGGCCATGCTGTACGCGCAGGCGGATGCGCTGCAAGCCATCTTCATGAACTTGGCAGTGAAGGCAACAAAGCAGAAGTACCTTAATCACTGGGAAGCCTACCTGCGCATGGCGCTGAAGGCACAGAACCAATGCCGCATGACGCTGGAAACCCTGGCGACGATCAAGAATCCGCCCGTGGTGTTCGCGCGGCAAGCCAACATCAACAACGGCGGGCAGCAGCAGGTGAATAGCGGGGCGGCGCCTGCGCTGACTTGCGCCCAGGCGGGGGGTGTCAAAAGTCTGGAGGCGCCGACAGCGGAAACCGCACTCGATCCCACGCACGGATTTTTTCCCGCCACGGATGAAAATCAATCAGCGGCAATCAAACGCTGATCGACCATGCCCCAGGCGATCCCGCGCACGCGGCGAAACATTGGACTGAACAAACCGGACTATTGGAAGGCAGCATGGCGAACGGATGGACACCCGGGCGGCGGGCGCGGCAGGCGGCGCTGATCCGCACCTGGCGACCGTGGGAGAAGTCCACCGGCCCGCGCAGAGATGAAGGCAAGGCCTGCACGGCGCGCAACGGTTTCAAGGGCGGAAGCTGGTGCGAAATGCGCGAGATGACCAAGGCGGTGAACGCGCTATTGCGCAAGCATCGGGACGGCCTGCGTCGTGTGCCTAAGTGAGTTGACTCTCGTGCATGGAAGGCGGGACACCAAGACCACGATGTCGATGCGGCCCCGCAACCAAGGGGGTAGAAACCTCCCTCTACCCATGGGCGCATCTTCGAGTACGCCAGCCCCAACAGTCAAAGGTCGGTCTACTTGGTCACGCCGTCATAGGTGACGCGGCATGAGGCGCCATGGGCTGCGGCTCGATTTCCGAAATCGTCCTACATCCGCCCTTACATACCCGCCAAATAAAAAGGGTTTACTATTATGTTAATAGCAACTAACCCTTATTTGTATTGGTGCCGGAGAGATGAATCGAACACCCGACCTTCTCATTACGAATGTGGTGATATGGGTATTTGCCTTCGTTGATTGAAGCCCTATAATCAATATAAATCAACAGCTTACAATCTAAGAACTGGATAAGTGAACAGCTTGAGTGTTGATTGATATTCGCCAAAATAGCCCGCAACGGGCGGCATAGCGCAGGTATGGAGTCAACAAGGGAGTGAACGATGGCAAGGGCAAAGAAGACAGACGCACCAGACCTGGGGGTGACGCATGAATTGAGCGTGGGGCTAATCGAGCGCCTGACCTGCCCGGCTGGAGTGCCCAAGGCGTTTCTACGCGACAAGGACGTGACCGGGTTACGCGTGCGAGTTACAGCCAACGGTGCCAAGTCGTTCGTTTATGAGGCCAAGCTGAACGGCAAAGCCATAAGCCGCACCCTGGGCAAGTTTCCATTGATGGCAATTGAGGAAGCCAAAGACCAAGCCCGCGAACTCGCAAGGACAGTTAAAAACGACAAGCAAGACCCCCGTGAACTGGAGCGCCAGCAACAGACCGCACAAATTGCCAGCAAAGCCGCCGCCGCCGTGCAAGCCGTGACCGTGGGCGATGTTTGGCCGCGCTACCTTGAGGAAGGCAAGCCCAAGCGCAAAGCATCGTTCAAGCCCCGTTATCGTGCCGACCTAGAGGCGATGGCCGGGGCTGGTGGTGTCAAGAAAAAGAGAGGGCAGGGCAACACCCGACCGGGGCCGCTTTATCCGCTGCTGGCGCTGGCATTGTCCCAAGTGAATGAGGACAGTCTGAAAAGCTGGTATGACCGCGAGGCTAAATCAGGCGAACACCAAGCCGCCCGCGCCCTGATGATGTTCCGGGGCTTCATGCGCTGGTGTGCTGGCCGCCCGGAATATCGCGCCATGATTGACCGGGACGCCGGTAAGGCCGCCGCTATCGTGGAAGGCTTGCCAAGCAATACCCGCCGCACTGATGCCCTTGAGGCCGCACAGGTGCCGGGCTGGTGGACTGGGGTAGAGCAACTGGGAAACCGGACTGCCAGCGTGTACCTACGCGCCTTGCTGCTGACAGGTGCCCGCCGTGAAGAAATGGCCGCTTTGAAGTGGGCCGATATAGATTTCCAGTGGCGCAAGCTGACCCTTGCCGACAAGGTGGAGGCGACCCGCGTTATTCCGTTGACCCCTTACCTGGCGCAAATGCTGGCAACGCTGCCGCGTATCAATGAATTCGTGTTTGCCAGCACGGGCAAAGCTGGCCGCATTGCCGACACCCGCGCCAGCCATGCCAAAGCCCTGCAAAGCGCCGGAATAGATGGCCTGACTATTCACGGGTTACGCCGTTCGTTTTCGCTGCTGGGTGAATCTGCCGGGGCTCCTGCTGGTGCCATTGCACAGGTGATGGGACACAAGCCAAGCGCGACCGCTGAAGGCTACAGGCCGCGAAGTGTTGACGCCTTGAGGCCATACCTTGCACAGATTGAAGCGCGCATTCTGGAACAGGCCGGGATAGTGTTTGATGCCAAAGCCGCGCCCGGTGCGCTGCGCGTGGTGGCTGCATAAACCGTCCCATTGGATTACAATTGAAACCATGTTGACCGTCGCCGAGTTACCCGAATTCATCCACACTGCCAACAAGCTGCTGACTGAATCCGAACGGCAAGACATCATTCGTTACTTGGCGGAGCATCCTAAATCAGGCGACCTGATGGAGGGCACGGGGGGCGTCCGCAAACTTCGGTGGGGGCGCGGCGGTCAAGGCAAAAGCGGTGGCGTTCGCGTCATTTATTATTTTCACGACGAGGTGATGCCGCTGTACTTGTTGACGCTATTCGCCAAGGGCGACCAAGCTAATCTGTCGAAAGCAGAGCGCAATGACTTGGCTGGCCTTGTTAAGTTATTGGTTCAGTCATGGAAAAGGAAGCCAACATGAGCATTGCATTCAACAGCATCAAACGCGGCCTGCTGGAGGCCATTGAACACGCCGAAGGCCGTGCGCCACAGACCCGCATTCACCGTCCCCGCCCGGTAGACGTGAGAGCATTGCGCGCCAAGGTGAGCATGACGCAAGAACAGTTTGCGGCCCGCTTCGGTTTTTCAACCGCCACCCTTCGCCACTGGGAGCGTGGCGACCGTGCGCCGCATGGCCCCGCGCTGGTACTGCTGAACGTCATTGCGCACAACCCGAGCGCAGTCATTGAGGCACTTGCTGCCTAAAAGAACAATGATGGCGCGCATGAACATGCACAACCCCGCCCACCCTGGCGAACTGCTGACCGGCTGGCTTGATGACCTGGGCGTGAGCGTGACCGCCTTTGCCGCGCATATCGGCATCAGTCGCGTGATGCTGTCCCGTGTGCTGCACTGCCATGCCGCCGTGTCCGCTGATATGGACTTGCGATTGTCGGAGGCATTGGGCACGACGCCGGGCTATTGGCTGGCGCTACAGACCCAGCGTGATTTATGGACGGCACGCCTGTCCGCCAAAGAGCGTAAGCGCATCAAACGTGTGGCTGCGCCGGAGCCGGTGGCCGCCTGAAACAGTTATGCCCCAGCTAGACAGCGATTAATTACCGCTATCGAAAAGCAGGTTTCCCCGCCTGCCTGCTGGTGGCACCTTATCACGGGGAATTTTGCATGGGGAGTGCTACATGTACGACAGAGATAATTCGCCTAAAGTGCGTCAGTCCATCATGCAGGAGATGCTGCAACGAGAGAACAATTCAGAAATAGAAGCCCTGTTCGACCAAATCGAAAAAGTTAAGGCGGATATTGAATACTGGAAATCTCGGGATGACAGCACAGCAACCGATGCAGAAGTTGCCGAACGACATTTGAAGCCGTTGGAACTAGAACTTAAATCTCTTGAAGAGAAGCGTAACGAGAAGCGTGGCGATGACCCCAAAGGTGAAAAGCCAACATGCGAAACCGCGCCCGTGGTGCCTGCTGGCGCATCCGGTGGCGTGACGCCTGGCAAGAGAACAAATTATTTGACGCCAGCAATTGAGACTGCTCAGGGTAAATGTGAGGAAAAAGACAAGCTAAACGCGCCTGCGGTATATGCCAAATTGCGAGATATGGCATCCGCACGATTGACGCCGTTTATCGGTGTCACTGAGGACGGTTTGCAGTGGCTTGATAGTAACGATCACCCTCAAACCTTGAGCCTTGGCAACTTGCGCGACCGTCTAAATCGCCAGAAAACCAACAGCGCGAAAACTCGATAAAAAGCGATTGCACGCGGCAACAATCGGCAAGGCTTAAAGGCATGACAAACCTGTAGATATGGCCAAAATCAGGAACCATCAACACAGCTGCAAGGCAAAGGATGGTTCTAAATGCAAACCGCAACCGCGCAACAGTTCACACCGTTAGAACTGGAAAACCGCCCGACAGTGGCAACCGCCGCCGCTGCCCACTATCTGCACCTGGCACCGCAAACAATGCGGATTTATGCCTGCAAAGAAAATGGCCCGCTGCGCCCGCTGCGCATCAATGGCCGCCTGCATTGGGAGACTAAAAAAATCCGTGAATTGCTGGGGGTGGTTTGAATGGCCGCCGCACAGAACGACGGGCAGACTGCTACAAACAGACTGCCCGCCAAAGCACTCACTAAACACGCTACCGATTTTATAGCAACTTGCGCCAGATATGCAACCCTTGACGTTGCGACTGCCTGCACTGCAACACTGATGGCCGCAGAATTTATCAGACGGGTGGTGTCCCATGCTTAACAGACACGACCGCGCCAGTGATGCGCTGCACTCGATACCGCCCGACCTGGCGCGTGATGGCTGGGTGAAAGCAGGCATGGCTTTTCATGCTGCTGGTGGCGACCTTGACACGTTCGACGCCTGGAGCGCATCCGCACCAAGCTATGACGCGCAAGCCTGCCGTTCGACCTGGCGAAGTTTCAAGGCTGGCAAGGGTGTGGGCGAGGCTACGCTTTTCGGCATGGCGCGTGACCACGGCTGGCAGGATGGCAACGCAACGCCGCGACAAGCGCCAGCGAAAGCCACTAGGAAGCCCGCAGAGCCGACGCGCAAGCCTGCCCCTGGCAACAGTGCCGCCGAAGTCTATTCGCGCCTTGGGCCTGCTACAGACAGGCACGGTTACGTCATTGCCAAAGGTGCGCAAGGTGCATCAATGGACGCCCTGCGCGTGGTGCCTGCGGATAGCCCCATGCGTATATCCGGGCAGAGCATGGCCGGTTATCTGGTGGTGCCAGCCTATGCGCCAGACGGTGAGCTACAGAGCGCCCAATTCATACCGCCGCCCGGTGTTGGCAAGAAAGTAAATTTACCTGGTGCGAGCATGGCCGGTGCGAGCTTCACAATTGGCACTGATGGCCCGGTTTATCTGTGCGAGGGTATCGGGCAAGCCTGGGCAATTTGGCAGGCAACCGGACACCGCGCCGTGTGTTGCTTCGGGGCTGGCAACATGCGCCGGGTTGCCGCTGAACTTCGCCAGCGTGACGCATCCGCCCGGCTGGTGCTGGTGCCGGATGTGGGCAAGGAGGTGGACGCCGCAAAGATTGCCGCCGATGTGAGGGCCGCCGTTGCCGCCATGCCCGAGGGTGAGGCCAACAACTTCGACGCGAACGACCTAGGCCAACGTGACGGCATGGACGTGCTGGAGTTGTTGCTATCGAGTGCCAGCGAACCGCCTATCGAGTACCCGTTAAGTGTGGCCTTTGCTGACGAACTGCCCGACACCTATGAGCCGCCCGACGAACTGGTGCAAGGCGTGCTGACTGCCGGTGACGGGAGCGTGCTTTACGGTGACAGCAATTCAGGCAAAACGTTTGCCGTGATTGACCTGTCCTGCGCTGTGGCCCGTGGCGTGGAATGGCTGGGCCGCAAAACAGAGCCGGGGCTGGTGGTGTACCTGGCCGCCGAATCGCCCGCATCCGTTCGCCGCCCCCTGCAAGCCTATCAAAAGCATCATGCCTGCAAGGTGCCGAACTTCGCCATTGTGCAAAGCCCGATTGACCTATTCGATGGTGACGCCGACACCGACAAGGTAATTCAACTGGTGCGTCAGCTAGAGCGCCAGCGGGGGCAACCCGTTCGCCTGATTGTGGGTGACACCCTGGCCCGCCTGAGTGCCGGTGCCAACGAAAACGCCGGGCAAGACATGGGCTTGATCGTGCGACGCTTCGACCGCATCCGCACCGAGTGCAAGGCGCATTTTTTACTGATTCACCATTCTGGAAAAAACGCCGCTGCCGGTTCACGGGGTTGGAGTGGCATCCGTGGTGCTGTGGACACTGAGCTTGAGGTGACTGATTCACCGACAGGCCGGTGCTGCGAAATCACAAAACAGCGCGACCTATCCACAAAGGGCGAACGCATAGGGTTTCGACTTGACCAGGTGGTGCTGGGTTCCACCAAATGGGGAGCGCCCGCGACTTCCTGCGTGGTGGTGGCCGCCGATGCGCCAGCAAAACAGACAGGCAAGCGCCTGAGCGAAACCGACGGTGCCGTGCTGGAGTTTTTGGTAGCCCACAAAACAGGCATCCGCAAAACCGAAGTGGTGAAACACTTTGAGGGCCGTTACGACAGGGGGCCGATTTACCGCGCCTTGAAAGGGCTTGTCACCGCTGGGGCAGTGCACGAAGCCGCCGGGATGGTGTCTGCTGCTGAGGTGGCGAAATGAGCGTGGTACAGCTTGGTACAGCTTGGTACAAGTACCTTTTTGTACCCCGTACCTTTTGGTACAGATTGGTACAACACCCTTTAGGGGTGTACCTTTTGTACCAAGTACCAAAACCGGACACAGGGAGCCATTGAAATGAGCAATTCATTCTCTGGTGCAACTGACTTGCTGGGGCAGTTACGTGATGGCCGCCTATTGGGTGTTGAGGTGAAAGCCCAAGCCGGACGCCTGCGACCAGAACAGGCCGTGTTTCTGGAGCGCGTTCGCGACGCGGGTGGCGTGGCATTTGTTGCCCGTGACCTGCGCGACGTGCTGCGTGAGCTGGGGACGCTAGCTGTGATTGATGTGCCCATGCTGCTGACCTGCAACCGCTTCACTGATTAAACAGGAGATAAGCAAATGACTGAGCCAAAGAAAAAACGGGGTTCTTGGAGGCCTGGACAGAGTGGCAACCCTGCCGGACGCCCGCCCGGTGTGGGTGAAATTGGCAAGCTACGCGCCGCCATTGGTAAGCGCGTGCCTGAACTGCTGGCCGCCATGATGACCCGCGCCCTTAATGGCGATGTGGGAGCCGCCCGCCTTTTGTTGGAGCGTGCCATAGCCCCATTGAAGGCCGCAGAGCAACCCGAAGCACTTGCCCTGCCCGATGGCACGCTGACGCAACAGGGCCGCGCTGTGCTGGCATCCGTGGCCGCTGGCGTGCTTGCGCCCGGACAGGGGGCGCAGTTAATTGCCGCCATTGGTTCACTGGCGCAAGTGAGCAAGATTGACGAAATCGAATCGCGCATCAAGGCATTGGAGGTGCAACGTGGCAAGTCTTGAAAACAGAATTGCTGCGCTGGAGCAAGCCGATGGCCTGCACTACCAGCGGCCAAACATCGTCCTACGTTTTGTGCGTGCGCCTGACCGCTTTGTTTGCCGGTATCAGCGCACCAGGACGGGCGAAAGCATCAGCCAGAACGACGGTGAGTCTGACGCTGATTTTGTCGTGCGTGCGAAAGCCGCCGGGTTTGTCGGGGCTGACCATGCAAAGCCTTGCTAGGCGAATTGCTGCGCTAGAGGTGGCCGCAAAGTTGCTGGAAAAAAGAGTGATGTCGCCTAAACCCGCTCTTTCGTTTGAGGAGGTAAAAAAGAAGATGGATGAGATATTAACCAGAGAGCGCCCCGCGAGAACGCGGGTAGAAGTAATTGCCGATTTCACGGCTTACGCATCGCAGAGACATGCCGATTGGGAGCTTCGTCATGGGCAATCTTGAAAACAGAGTTGCGCGCCTTGAGAGCGCTCGGGCGAATGTCAGCCTACAAGCGCTATCTGATGCGGAGTTGAGTGCCCACATCGCAACATTGCCGCTCAGGTCACCAGAGCAGTACAGCGCAATCATTACGCTGGTGTTGCGGCATCCGAGCGCGTTCCCGGTCGTAAGGGATGATCCGGCATATAAAATTTTCGGCGGGCAAGGTGGCCGGGTGTAAAGTGCAGGCAGCGACCTGTCAGAAATAAGTCGAAGGGCCGCACATCGCAATTCAATGGGGGTTTTGTGAGCATGAATAACGACGCCTACGCTGCCGCACTTGCTGAAATCGAGGAAGGCCGATTAGACAAGGGAGTTTGGGCGCGTTCTTTTGCCGAATCAGGTGGTGACGAGTCCAAGGCGAAAGCCCTGTATATCAAGGCCCGAGCTGAATCGATACAGAGTGGTGCGGTATGGCAGGACACGCGGCCACCGGGTGCAGAGGATGCGGGTGCTGCGACGGCCAGTGTAAAGGCGATTCTGAAGGGAATGTGGCGCCACGCATCGACGGCGCGAAAAACTCTTCCGATACCAGCCCAATGAGCCCCTACGAAGCCGCAATTGGTGAAAGAAGCCGGAATTACTACCTCAGCAAGTTTGAGGGCTTTGACGAGCAGGGGCCGGGCTTTCACGTCAGTTGGAACTGGGCGGCGTTCTTCTTTACCGGCTTCTGGGCGCTGTATCGCAAGATGTACGGCTGGTTTATGGCTTGGGTCTTCATCCTTATCTTCTTTGGGTTGGCGGGCAGAGCTGCATTAACTTCACCCGCGGGGTCGTTTTGGGTGATAGTCGCAAATTTTGCAGTTGTAATCAGCTTTGCCGCATACGCGAATTCCCTTTATCACCGCAAAGTCAAAGGCCGAATCGCCGCCAAGCAGAAACCAAATTTGGATGCACTACAGGTGAGCAGAAGATTGTCTGCGGGTGGCGGGGTTCACATGTGGGTGCCAATAGGGCTGGGTGGACTCACTATTTTTGGTGTCGTGGCCGCAGTGGCGTTGCCAGCATATGAGGACTACACCAAGCGGCAGACCGTGGCGGCAAGTCCGGCACCAAATTCTCGGCCAGTAAAGCGCAACCAAATTGATGAGTTTCTTGATGGGGCACCCAAGCTAGCACAAGCTGAACGGGGGCCGTGGGAGCAGTATCAATACCAAGATGGTGTTGCTGCACGGACACGCGGAGATTATGTAAATGCTCAGTCAATATTTCGTACCCTTGCTGAGCGAGGCTACGCAAGTGCACAAGGGGACCTGGGAGTCATGTACAACCATGGACATGGGGTCACACAAGACTATGCAGAGTCAGTGAAATGGTATCGCTTGGCTGCCGCGCAAGGCAATTTCAATGCGCAGCGCAATCTTGGAATAATGTTGTTGTTAGGCCAGGGAGCGCCAAAGGACGACATTCGCGGACACATGTGGCTAAATCTCGCAAGTGCGTCCGGTGACGAAGACTCAATAAAGGCCCGAGACTCCCTTGAAACGCTCATGACTCCCGTGCAAATCGCCCAAGCGCAACAGATGGCGCGCGATTGCCAGCAGCGCAATTTCAAGGGATGCGATTGATAGCTGGCACAGGTTGGTAGAACAACAACTTTCAGGGAGAAATGTATGAAGGTCCTATTGGTTATCGTTGCGACTGTGTTGCTTGGTGCCAACGCGCAGGTTCAGTTGCGAAAGTGCATGGGTCCTGATGGGAAAGTCACCTACAGCGATGTTTTGTGCGGCAGCAGCTCAACTACCGGTTCAATTAGTAATCCGCACGGCAACACACTGGACACCTCAGGTTTTCGCAAGGAAGCACAAAAGATGCAAGCATCCCAAGATGAGGCGGATGCAAACGAGAGACTTGCAGCCGCGCGGCAAAAAAACACACCGCAGGAATGCAAGTTTGCTTATTTTTCGCTGGGAGACGAAAAGGGCAAGAAGCTCGCCGCCAATGCCAAGGAAGAATGCTTGCGAAATAACGAGGCCAAAAAAGTCGGTGAAGCTACATCGCTTGAGCATTACAACTTCTGGAAAGATCACCGCAACCAGAAATCGGCGGATCGGCAAGCGGCGGTAACACGCGCAAATGCCGACGCGAACGCCCAAGCGACGAGAAGTGCGATTGACCGCGCCACGACCACCATCGAAAACAGGCGCTATAGGTGCAAACCCAGTTACTCCGGCAGGGAGCTCGACTGCAATTAGCGCCGTGCTACAGTTCAACCGGGCATCAAGCCCCCGCGCTTCACCTCCCTGAGCGCGGCTCGAAAGAGTTACCGACCCAGCCTTACCCGCTGGGTTTTTTCTTGTCTGGTGCTGGTGGCTACACGGTACGAAACCATGAACCGATGGCGGTATAGCGCAGGTATGAGGCTAAAAGAAAAAGGGCTCACTACTAACTTAATAGCAGAAAACCCTTGAATCTATTGGTGCCGGAGAGATGAATCGAACACCCGACCTTCTCATTACGAATGAGCTGCTCTACCAACTGAGCTACACCGGCTTTAGCCTTCGATTATAGCCCGGCTCTTACGCCTCTCCGTGGTAGTCGGTAACGCGCTGAACCTCGTACTTCGAGTCCAAAATCACGCTGACGCGTTCATGAAGCTTGGTCGGGGTGATGTCAAGAATTCTCTTTTTGCCATTGTTCGCGGTGCCGCCGTGCCCAGCACACCGCCCAACGCGCCCTTGTTGACGGCCTGACTGCTGCTTTTGCGGGCGCGCACCAACACTTCGAGCAGTTAGCGCAGCCTGGAGGGGATAAGTCCCCCCTAGCGCTGCTGCGCCACCAGTTACTGCGTGAGAGAAAAGCTTTTTTTGCCCGGATTATTCTCCCTCAGTTGGCCAGCGCCCGGCTGACAACTTCCCGCACATCGTTGCTGAGGTCCGGCTTGGCCGCAACCCGCGCGATGGCTTCGCGCGCTGCGCTGCGGTAGGGCTCAACGAGCCGGGGCCACCGGTCCAGCGCACGCGCCAATCTGGCAGCGACCTGTGGGTTGAAACCGTCAAGCTCGATGACGCGCTCGCTCCAGAACACATAGCCCGCCGCATCGGCCCGGTGAAACGCCCCGGGGTTGGCACTGCAATAGCTGAAGATGACGCTGCGCGCGCGGTTGGGGTTTCGCATGTTGAAGTCGGCGTGCGTCATCAGCTGGCGTACCACGGGCAGCACGTCGCCGTTGCGGTCGCAGGCTCCCGCTTGCAGGGCAAACCATTTGTCCAGCACCAGCGCCTCGTCTTTGAACATCGCGTGGAAGCGGGCCACGGCGGCAGCGCCCAGCGCATGGCCACTGTTGACAAGGGCGCTCAATGCATTGAAGCGGTCGGTCATATTGCCGGCATCCTTGAAACGCTGCAACGTCTTGCCGGGCCATACCGGATCACCCGTTTGTCTTGCGGCCAGGCAAAGCTGGCTCAAGGCCATGCCAGCCAGCGCACGTCGGCCTGAGGAGACCGGGTCGGGCCGATAGGTGCCGTTGTGCTTATGCGCGTCGAAAGCCCATTCCCAGTCAGCCAGAAGCGCGTGGGCCAGTTGCTCGCGCATGGCTTCGCGCACCGCGTGAATCCGCTGCGGATTCACAACCTCAAGTTGCTCCGCGATGTAGGTCTCGGAAGGCAGGGTGAGTATCAGTTCCTTGAAAGCGGCGTCCAGCGTTGGGTGACGCAAAACCCGTCGCAGGGCGTCAATACAAGTGCCATTTAAGGGTGTAGCCCGCGTCAAATCTTCGTCACTAGCTATTAAGGTAATAGCATCTCCAAGTACCAGACGCTGGCCTGCTTCCCACCGGTTGAAGGGGTCTGAGTCAAACGCGAGCAGCGTGAGTAACTGCGCGTCGCTGTAGTCGAAGTCCAGTACCACGGGTGCCGAGAAACCGCGCAAGATCGATGGCACGGGCGGCACGTCGACGTTGACAAACGTGATCGACTCACGGGCCTGCGTCAGCACGATGACGCGCGTGCTTCCCGCCGACACTGTTTCATCTGCGAGTTGCAGCGGTAAATCGGAACCGTCGGCGCGCAATAGCCCCAAGGCAAGCGGAATCACAAATGGCTCCTTGACCGGCTGGCCGGCGGTTGGCGCACAGCTTTGCGACAACGTGAGCGTGTAGCTTCGTGCCTGGGCGTCGTATGTGCCGCTGGCCTGAACACGCGGCGTGCCCGCCTGGCTGTACCAGCGTTTGAACTGCGGCAATAACTGAGCCAGATCCGATTGCGGGTTGGCATCGGCAATGGCCTGGGCAAAATCATCGCAGGTCACGGCCTGGCCATCGTGGCGTGCAAAATACAGGGTCATGCCTTTGGCAAAGCCGTCGCGGCCGACCAGCGTCTGCATCATGCGCACGACCTCAGCCCCTTTTTCGTAAATGGTGACGGTGTAGAAGTTGTTGATCTCGATGTAGCTGTCTGGGCGCACCGGGTGCGCCATGGGGCCGGCGTCTTCGGGGAACTGGGCGGTGCGCAACATGCGCACGTCTTCAATGCGCTTGACGGCGCGGGCTGACGAGGAAGGGGAGGGGGCCCCTTCCTTTCCCCCTTGCGCACCGCACAAATCCTGCGAGAACTCCTGGTCGCGGAACACCGTGAGGCCTTCCTTCAGGCTCAGCTGGAACCAGTCGCGGCAGGTGATGCGGTTGCCGGTCCAGTTATGGAAGTACTCGTGGCCGACGACGCTTTCAATATTCGAAAAGTCAACATCCGTAGCAGTTGCCTGGCTGGCCAGCACGTACTTTGTGTTGAAGATATTCAAGCCCTTGTTCTCCATGGCCCCCATGTTGAAGTCGCTGGTGGCGACGATCATGAAGCGCTCCAGGTCCAGGCTCAAACCAAAGCGCGCCTCATCCCAAGCCACCGAGGCCATCAGCGAGGCCATGGCGTGTTCGGTTTTATCGAGGTCGCCTGCGCGCACGTAGACCTGCAGCAGGTGGTCTTTGCCCGCGCGGGACGTGATGCGCTGCTCGCGGCACACAAATTGGCCCGCCACCAGGGCGAACAGGTAAGACGGCTTTTTATGCGGATCGACCCACTTCGCAAAATGCCGGCCATCTTCCAGCACGCCATGCGCCACCAGGTTGCCGTTACTCAGCAGCACCGGGTATTTCGCCTGGTCAGCGCGCAGCGTCACGCTGTAGCTGGCCATCACATCCGGGCGGTCAAGGAAGTAGGTGATGCGCCGGAAACCCTCGGCTTCGCATTGGGTAAAGAAAGAATCGTTGCTGACATACAAGCCCATCAGCTTGGTGTTCTTGACGGGCATGCAGGTGGTGAAAATCTCAAGCTCAAACGCACCGTTGCCCTCAGGCAGGTTTTTCAGCACCAGCCGTGAACCCTCCATTTTGAATGACGTGCCCTGGCCATTGACCAGCACGCGCGCGAGGTTGAGGTCATCGCCATCAAGCTTCAGCGGTTGCGCCGCCACGGCAGGATTGCGCCGCAGCGACATTTTGTTCAGCACGCGCGTTTTGACGGGATCCAGATCAAAGGTCAGATCGACCGTGTCAATCAGGTAGGCAGTGGGCGCATAGGCATCGCGGCGAATCACCGTGACGCCTGGCCCTTCATCATTCAATTGCAACATTCAGGTTCTCCAGAAAATTCGAGTTTATTAATTCGTTGTCGTCGCGCGCAGGGGCCAGCATTTGGCAGGGTATGGAGTCGATCATGGTCTGGGCAGGGGTGCTTATTCCATTTCCATTTCAATCGGACAGGTCGTTGCTCCTACTAGCCGTGCCAAAGCACTGTCTCCGTCGGTGCGCCTCTCCGATTGAAATGGAAGCGGAATTACGCTGGCCATACCGTCAACCCTGCTTCAGTTGCAGCACGTGCAAGCTGCTGATCATTGGTCATGATCACACGGGACGGGACATGTGTCACCACTTTTAGAAGTGTGTCACGAGCATAACGGCAATGGCTTTCAAACCCCCTGTTTCAAAGACGCTTCAATGAACACATCCAGGTCCCCGTCCAGCACCTTCTGCGTGGCCGACACTTCAACGTTGGTGCGCAAGTCCTTGATGCGGCTGTTGTCCAGCACGTATGAGCGAATTTGATG
>JANMVO010000170.1:0-12184 GCA_031392805.1 Rhodoferax sp.
GGGGTCAGCCGAACCGACTCGATCACGGTGTCATTCCACATGCGGCCACCGTCAAGAAAACCGGTCGCGACGAAAAAAGTGGCCGTCAGCCCGTGACGCTGCAGAATAGGCAGGGCCACATTGTGATTGTCGGCATAGCCATCGTCAAAGGTGATGCAGGCAGCACGAGCGGGCAGGGTACCGCTCTTGATGCGCGCTACCGCATCGTCCAATGGAAGCATGTTGAACCAGCCTTTGAGCCAAGCACACAATTCATCAAAGCGTCCCGCGTCTATCTCGTCCGGAAACAATGGATCAGGCACGGGCAAGACACGGTGAAAAATAAGCACCTGCAAGCGAGCCTTTGTGCCTGCGGGTGAGGCCCACTCAAAAAGGTGTTTGAACATGGGTCAACCCGGTTGGGGGGTTCGGGCTAGACCTGGAATGGTTTTCCATCCCGATGGATAGATGGGTTCGGTTTGCCAGCCCTTCTGTTCAACCCATATTCGCGTCAAGACGATCAGCACCATGATCTCATACGGCAGGTCGAAATAGGCAAGGCTTAAAAAAGCACCGCCTACGGCATAACCCGCCAGCGCAACCTGGCACATCGCGCCAAGTTGGTTGCACCAACCAGCTTCTGGCGTCGGGAATTTTTGGCGACGAAGCCAACTGGCTGATCGCCACGTGGCTATAAAAACTCCCATGAACAGGAACAGCCCAGCAAAGCCGTGATTGCCCAAGATTTGAAAATAAATGCTGTGGGCGGCATGGATATCTGTAGGATTAGGCGAGTACAAGGCAAATAGCTCTGGCCGCGCCGATTGGAACCCAACGCCAAACGGGTAATGAAAGGCACTGTTCCAGGCACTCCACCAGGCGTTGATGCGCCCCATGGCGGACCTATCTTCTTCATAGGAAGTCATGGCGGACATGCGATCCACCCAAGACTCGGGCATGAACATGAGAAGCGGGATGGCTGCCACCAAAATTACCAAGCCGACACCCAGTTTGTTTTTGCCGTTCCACCAAAAATACAGCACCATGGTTGCAATCGCCAGCACTGCCCCCCGCGATTGCGACCCCAAAGCCGCCGCAGCGCATAGCACCATGGTGCCTGTCATGGCGTGGCGCGCCCATGCTTTGGTAAGCTGAAGCTGCAAAAACCTGAGCAGCGGAATGGTCATCACCAAGGCCAGGGCAAACTCATTGTTGTCCTCAATAAATGACCCAGGGGGACCCCACACGTGAAAACTGCCACCTGATGTGAGAGTGAAAACTCCCCCCTTGAGACCGAGCAGGGCCAGCGAACCTGTCGCCACCCATGCCAGCGCAAAAATGTGCTGCTTGGTTCTGAGCAACATAAAAGCAAGCAGAATCATGACGTCAATCTTCATGACTTTTTTCCACTGCGCGTAGTCGCCTGCTGGATCAATCCCGGCCAGCCAGGACAGTGTCATCCAGAGCATGAACATCGCAAACCAAATGACGGGACTCGCCTTGAAAGGCGACTCGCGCTCTTTTGTCATCAATAAGCCCACCATGACACTTAAAGCAGCCACGGCAGCCAATGGCGCGTCGTAAGCGATGCCATAGGTGTACCGATGTGGATTCATCATGCTGAGCCAGGTCCACAGCATGATGCCGATCCAGGGCCGTCGCAATGCGGCAAGCGACCCAGCCATAACAATGGCGATGACAAGGATGTCACGCATGGCTGATGATGTAACGGAACTTGCCGGATTTTTCGGCTGGAATGGTGTCGACAAGGTCAACCGCTACCGATACGTCAGCGCCCAACCGTTGCTTGAAACCACTGACAATCAGCGCAACTGCGTCTGGTGCAAAGGCTTCATCGGTAACCAGCAAGACGCGGGTAAATGCCCGACTTTCCTGGATCACCTTAAAAGACTTCACACCCGGAAGGTCACGCAGGATATAGACGAGGGAGAGGCCATGCATTACCGTGCCATCTGCGGCCACCACAAAATCTGTGCTGCGGCCCTGAATGTCCTGGAGTAACGGCAGGCCACGCCCACAGCTACAGTGGGACGCGCCCAACACACCAATATCGCCGGTGCGGTAGCGGATGAAAGGGAAATCATTGGTGGAAAGGTGGGTGACGACAATTTCACCAGCTCTACCCGCAGGCTGTGCCTGCCCTTCTTCATTGACAATTTCAACCACAATGTCATCCGCCGTGAGGTGCATGCCCCCGGCAGGACATTCGTGCGCGATGAAACCGGCGTCCCGTCCGCCATAGCCATTGGCCACCTTGCATCCAAACACCTCGCTCATGGTGGCGCGCTGCTCGTCGTACAGGCGTTCTGAGGTGACAAAGGCCACCTTAATGCCAAGGTCGTTCATGCGCACGCCGCGCTTTTGGGCGTGCTTGGCAATATGGGTGAGGGCCGAGGGGTAACCAAACAACATGCGGGGTTTGACAGCACGGATGCTGGCTATAAATTGATCTAGTTTAGGCTCGGACATTTCAAATGCGGGCAGTAACTGCGTACGCAAGAGTTTGTCACGCCATTGCTTGATTCGGTCTTGTTTGCCCAGTTCGATAGGCGAGCCCCAGACCACGATTTCGGGGTCGCCAATGTCTACCCCCCACCATCGGGTGGCCCGCCACTTGGCGGCTACATCATGACTAACCCGCTTGGTGCCAATGAAAAAGATGAGTGGCTCACCCGATGAGCCACCGGTATTGAAGCGGGACAGGCCCCGTGCATTGGCGTGTTTGAGTGTTTCGGTGTTGGCTCGGATGACGGATTTGGTCAGGAAGGGCAGGCGATGGAGGTCGTCTGCGCTTTGGATGTTTGAGGGGTCAAAATCGATTTGAACAAACAGGTCGCGGTAATACGGCACATGCGCCCCTGCATCCTGCAAGAGATTGCGCAAGCGCAGAAGCTGCAACTCTGCCACCCGGTCTGCTGGCCAGCTCTGAACTTCTTCCATGCGGCGGCGAATCGCGACCGTATCATGTCCCTTGAGTCGCTCATGCAAGGGGAACAATATTGTAGAAACAAAAGACGTGTACAAACCCAGGTCACTTTCGGTTGATCAACGCACTGGCTGCATGGCGCGCCGATATACATCGGCCAACACGGGCTGAACGCAGTACCAAGTGTAGCGTTGAGTTTCTTGCAAACCAGCGCGGGCACGTTGCTGCCACATGGCCTCATTTGAAAGCAGCTCAACGCAGGATTTCGCCATCGCAGCAGGGTCATCAGGAGGCACCAGGGAGGCAGTGATACCGTCTTGCGCGAGGAAGGGAATGCCCCCAACATTGGTGCTAACCACAGGAACACCACTGGCCCAGGCCTCCAGCAAAGAGTTGGGCATGTTGTCGGCCAAACTTGGATTAAGCAGAAGGTCGGCACTGCGGTACAGCGCGGCCATGGCGTCGCGCTCAAGGCGGCCAGTGAATTTCACAACGCTGCCCAATCCCTGGTCAAGTACAAATTGACGCAGGCGCTTCTCCTCTGGCCCACTGCCTGCAATGGTGAGATGCGCTTGGGGAAAGCGGGTCCTGACAGCCTGAAATGCTTGAATGGCAGTTTCGTTGTCATACAGCGCCTCAAGGTTTCGCGCGACGAGCAGGTGTGGCGCTCCGGCGCGAACGGGATCACGTGGATGGAACTTGCCGAGGTCAATGATGTTGGGAACGATGTCGGCCCGCATGTCAAAACGGGAAAACACACCCTGCAAAAATCCCGAGGGCACGATGAGTGCGCGAGTCCTGCGCATGGTAAAGCGAACCAAACGCCCCGAGCGTTGAAGAAACTCTGGGGCCTCGCCCCCCCGGTAGTTGACCACTACAGCCACCCCCCGGCAGCGCGCCACCCAGACAGCCGGGGTGGCAAACAAATGCCATGACCAACCGGAGTTCGCCATCACGTGAAATATATCTGAGTGGCCTGCCACGCGCCACAGAGCGAGCAGGTAGGAAATGAGCCTGAACACGGCGCGAAGCACTGGAACTCCAGCAACCCAGGTCGGCCAATAAGATGCGTTTACCTGAACCATGGTGACTGTTACGCCAACTGAGGCCAACAGCTCGCCGAGTTGCCGGGTCTGGTTGGCCATGCCGCCCGATGGCGGTGGCAGTGGCCCAACCAAGCCTATGCGCAGGTTAGCTAAGCCTGTAAAGCTCATGAATTAGCAGTCGCCGATGCATAAACGCTCGCGTAGTTGGCCACGCTTACGGTCCAATTGCGATCTTCTTCGACAAAGCGGCGACCCGCCGCGCGCATGGCCGGCCAACGATCCTGACCAGCCAGCAAGCTGACAATGGCTTGTGCCAATGCTTGCGCACTGCCCGCCTTGAAAAGCACGCCGGTCTGGCCATGGCGAATTAATTCTTTATGGCCGCCTACATCAGACGCTACCAGCACCCGGCCCTGAGCCATGGCTTCAAGCGGTTTGAGCGGCGTGACGAGATTGGTCAGGCGCATGGCGTGACGTGGGTAAGCCAGCACGTCCACCAGGTCGTAATAGCGCTGTACCTGATCGTGCGGCACACGACCGGTAAAGACCACCTTTTCAGTGATACCCAACTGATGCGCCTGGTCTTTGAGCGCTGCATCCTGCGGCCCGCCACCCACCAGCAGCACGCGTACGTCGGGGCGCTTCGCCAAAATGTCAGGCAATGCGTCCAGCAACAGATCGAGGCCTTCGTAGGCGTAAAACGAACCAATGAATCCAATGACGCTGGCACCGCTCAGACCCAACTGGGCCTTCAACTCAACATCGGGCTGGCCGCCGGGCTCAAAAGATTCGATGTCTACTGCGTTGGGAATGATCGTGACCCGGGCAGCGGGTATCCCCCGAGACACAATGTCGCTGCGCAAGCCTTCACAAATGGTGAAAACATGGTGCGCGCGCCGTAGCGCCTGGGTTTCAAACCAATGCGTCAGTGAATAACGCAGGCTGCCTTCAGTGGTGCTTCCGTGGTCCACTGCGGCGTCTTCCCAGAAGGCGCGGACTTCATAAACCACGGGAATACCCAAGCGCCTGCCCACGCGCAGCGCAGGCCAGGCATTGAGAACTGGGGAATGGGCGTGGATGATGGTGGGTCGAACTTGCTCGGCTACATGCTGCAAGCGGTTTTCAAGCTTCTTCATCAAGGACCATTGAGCCAGAACGGGCAAGTCGTTGAGTTTTCCATTGACCGCCGGTGTGCGATAGAAATGCCAGCCGTCTACATCTTCTTCCGCTACTTCGCAGTTTATTTGTTTGGAACTGGTGAGATGAAAGGTTTCCCACCCCAGTTTGCGCTGCTCGCGCAGAATAGAGAGCGTACGAAAGGTATAGCCGCTGTGCAGTGGGATCGAGTGATCAAGCACATGAAGAATGCGCAGGCTCATACCGTTGCCGTTGCCCGCTCAATCTGATCCGCATTGACGGAGTTGGCATCGGCACCATCGACCACTGTGCGCAGAAACGCTTCGAACATCAACAAGGTCCACAGTGGCGCGCTGTAATCTCGCACGCCAGACTGGTGGGCCTCTACCATGTGTTGCAGGTAGACCCGATTAAACCAACCGGTGGCCTGCAGCCGCTCGCCCAGTATGGCGTCTCGCACTCTTTGCTTTAGCGGCCCACGGAACCAGCGCGCCAGTGGCACAGAAAACCCCATTTTTGGCCGGTACAACACATCCTGCGGCAGGTAAGGCTCCATGGACTTCTTGAAAACGTATTTGCCCTCTTGTCCGCAGATTTTATGGCTGGAGGGCAGTGTTGCCAACCACTCGACTAGTTCGTGATCCATCAACGGCTCGCGTACCTCCAAAGAATGGGCCATGCTGGCTCGATCCACTTTGGTGTTGATATCGCCGACCAGGTAGGTTTTTAGGTCCAGATACTGAATAAGGGCCAAAGGGTCATCGGTTCGGGCTAGGGCAGCGTGGCGGTTAAATACCTCTTGTGCGCTGTACCCGGCCAGTTCGGTTTTGAAACGCGGGCTGAACAATTCGTCGCGCATAGGATCACGCAGGATGGAGATGGTGTGGAAATAGCCCTCGACCGAGCTACGGGCCAATCCTTCAAATGTAGTTTTGGCACGAAACATGCGCGGTGCCCAATCAGCCTTGGGATAAAGTTTACCCAGTGTGCCAAATAGGGGGCGGCGCACAGATATGGGCAAAGCGGAACGCATGCTTTCTTCCATCAGGTGCATGCGATAACGCCGGTAGCCCCCCAGGGATTCGTCGCCACCATCCCCTGACAGCGCTACAGTGACATGTTTTCGCGCTAGCTGGCAGACGCGGTAGGTGGGGATGGCCGAACTGTCGGCATACGGCTCGTCGTACAGGCGGGCCAGTGTGTCAATAAGGTCAAAGTCGTCGCTCTTGACGGTTTCAACCCGGTGGTTGGTGTGATACCGGTCGGCTACTTTTTGCGCAAACGCAGACTCGTTGAAGGCCGGGTCGTCAAAGGCGATGGAGCAGGTGTTGACGGGGTCTACGCTCAGACCGGCCATGGTGGCCACAACCGCGCTGGAGTCGACGCCACCAGAAAGAAAAGCGCCCAGTGGCACTTCGGCGATCATGCGCAGGCGAACTGACTCCTTTAAACGCTCGACCAGTTCGGTTTGGGCGTCAACCTCCGAAATCCGGTTGTCCAGGGTAAACCGGACATCCCAATATTCCACCGGCTCGCCCACGGGCTGGCCACGCCGGATTGAGAGTGTGTGGGCTGGCGGCAGTTTTTTAGCCTGCTTGAAGATCGTGCGCGGCTCGGCTACATAGCCCAACGCGAAATATTCTTCCACGGCCAGGGGGTCGATCTCACGGCCCAGCCTGCCGTGGGCGAGCAGGGACTTGAGCTCAGAGCCGAATAGCAATGTGCCGTCGTCCAGCAGCGCGTAGTACATGGGTTTGACGCCCAGCCGGTCCCGCGCCATGAAGAAGGTTTGCTGGTTGCGATCCCACAAGGCGAAGGCAAACATGCCGCGGAAACGCTTGACGCAGTCGGCACCCCAGGACTCCCATGCGTGGACGATGACTTCGGTGTCGCTCTTGGTGTGAAAAACATGTCCTAAAGCCTGTAGCTCAGGTATTAGCTCTTGGTAATTGTAAATTTCACCGTTGAAGATCACCACCACAGAACCGTCTTCGTTAAACAACGGCTGCTGGCCGGTGGCGATGTCGATGATGGACAGGCGCCGGTGGCCCAAGCCCACGCCGGGCTCGATGTGCAGGCTGCCTTCGTCGGGACCGCGATGCAACTGAGAGTCGTTCATGCGCTGAAGCACGGCGCGGCTGATGTCGCTGCTGCTGCGGGTGTCAATAATTCCAGTAATTCCGCACATGATCTCTAGTGATGTTGATGAGTGAACTGCTTGCGCCTCAACTGCTGGTCATAAACAGTCTGATAGGTGTTCACCATGGCTTGCATGCTGAAAGCGGCCTCAACACGTCGGCGACCTGCTTCGCCCATGGCGCTCGCCTGTTCCGGATTTGAAGCGAGCCTCACCAGTTCATGGGCCATGGCAGCGGGATTGGACGCAGGAACGATGTAGCCAGTCTGCCCATGCCGGACCAGGTCAGCGTTGCCGCCCACTGCTGTGGCAACCACCGGTAGGCCACTGGCCATAGCCTCCAAAATAGTGTTGGAGATGCCTTCGGCCAACGAAGGCAACGTAAAGGCGTGCAAGCCGCGCATGATGTCGGCTACGTCATGACGCTCGCCGGGTAACCATGCCATGTGAGCCAAACCGGCAGACTCCAGCACCGCCAGGGCTTGCATGCGCAACGGCCCCTCCCCCACCATGACCAGGCGCAGGCGCGGCTTGAGTTGGGGGGCAAGCGCAAGGGTTTGCACGAACGCATTCGCCAGCATGACCTGGTCTTTGACTGGCTGCATGCGACCCACGGCGCCTATCAGCCAGTGCTGCGCCGGGTCGAATGGGCACTCGGGTATGCGCAGCGGCCCACCATGCGATGGGTAAAAGTGCCCGGTGTCTACCCCGTTATAGGCCTGTGTTATTTTTTCTTGACGTACCTGGACTTTGTTGACCAGATAGTTGTCCAGATCACGCGACAGGGCCAGGTAGTGGTGAACGAACGGCTTGTAGAAACGGCGCAAGCGCTGGTAGGTGACGTTGCTGCCGTCCAAATCGCCCACATCACGCCCATGTTCACCATGAATGCGCACCGGCACGCCGGCTGCCCAGGCGGGGGCCTGCACCTCTAGCGCGGCAAGGTTTCGACTGTGGACAATGGCTGGGCGCAGTTGACGGAACAATTTGAATAGCTTGGCGTACTGCCAGATGCCATGGCCTGGTGGCTTGCCCAGCGAAATGAACTCAACATCGGCGCGCTGAATGCGTTTGGAGAAATCTGTGACCTCGGTCAGAGCCAGCACGGCATGCCGATAGGCCTGTGAGGGCATGTTGTTGATGAGGTTGACGATACCGTTCTCAAGCCCGCCGGTATCAAAGCGGTACATCACGTGAAGCACGAGTGGTCGGTTGTCAAAACTCATCAATTCGCCAGAAACGGTCTCACTTAGCCAATGGAGCGATAAAAACGGGCCTTAGCCCTCGTCCTGTATACATAGTTAGATATCATAATAATAGCATTCAGTATGTTTGCATTTACAGGCGCCACAGCCTGTAGCCAGCACCCTGGATGGCGTCACGGTCAAACGCGGCTTTGACGTCGATGAACGCGCCGCCCTTCACCAGCTTTCTCGAAAAATCCTCCATGGTTAACGCAGCAAATTCTCTGTGTGCAACTGCAGCCACAATGGCGTCGGCACGTGGCAGGTCAGCCCAAGGCAGCAAGGGCACGCCATATTCATGCACAGCCTCATCCGACTCGGCCTGTGGGTCAGTCACAAACACTTCAACACCGTAGGACTTGAGCTCGTTGATGATGTCGATGACTTTGGAGTTGCGCAGATCGCCACAGTTTTCCTTAAATGTAAGTCCGAGCACGTTGACCTTGGCGCCTTTGATGTAACTGCCCGCTGCGATCATGTGCTTTATGGTCTGCTCTGCAATGAATTTTCCCATGCCGTCGTTGATACGCCGCCCCGCCAGAATAACTTGCGGGTTGTAGCCCAGCATCTCGGCCTTGTGGGTCAGGTAATACGGGTCAACGCCAATGCAATGCCCACCCACCAATCCTGGCTTGAATTTAAGAAAATTCCACTTGGTACCAGCGGCTTCGAGCACTTCGGTGGTGTCGATGCCGAGCTTGTCGAAGATGATGGACAGTTCGTTCATCAGGGAAATATTCAGGTCCCGCTGGGTGTTCTCAATGACCTTGGCGGCTTCTGCAGCCTTGATGCTGGAGGCGCGGTGCACGCCGGGCACGATGATTGTCTCGTAAAGCCTGGCTACTTTGTCCAGCGTCTGCGGGGTGTCGCCCGACACAATTTTGAGGATCTTGGTGAGAGTGTGCTCTTTGTCGCCAGGGTTGATGCGCTCGGGCGAATAGCCGACAAAAAAGTCCTGCTTCCACTTCATGCCTGACTCACGCTCCAATACGGGAATGCAAACCTCTTCGGTGGCACCGGGGTACACGGTGGATTCGTAGACAACGATGGCACTTTTTTTCATGTGGCGACCAACACTGGTGCTGGAGCCGATGAGTGGACGGAAATCGGGAATATGGGCGGCGTCAACCGGCGTGGGCACGGCCACGATGATGATGTCGGCCTCGGCCAGCATCGCGGGGTCAGCTGTGTACACGGCATGGGGAGACGCCCGCAATTCGTCGTCAGACAGCTCACGGGACGGATCAACGCCTTTGGCGCACGACTCAACTTTGGACAGGGCGATATCAAACCCGATAGTGCGAAAGTGTTTGCCAAATTCCACTACCAATGGCAGACCCACATAACCCAAACCGATCACAGCAACCACAGGCATCACGAAACCTCCACAATGTTCAAAAATAACTTGTTCGTCACTGGCGTTGCCGCATCTTCAACAACAGCGCATTGACGGCTTCGTAGTTGGTTGACAAAAAGGATTCCAGCCCCGCATCCCCGCCCCCCGGCTGATCTTTCGCGGTGTAGACAATGATGACAGCAGAGTCATCGCCTTGCCCCGTCAAGCGATAAAACGCAGTGTAAACTTTGGCCAGGTAATCGCTGGCTGTCATAGTTCCGTTTATCCAATAAATTTGCCAAACTACCAGGCGACCGTCATTGGCTTGCTCCGAAAGAGCAATGCCACGTAGCTCGGTTGTGCGCAAAGCGACCGATTTGCCACCCAAAGTGATTTCGCGGCCAGGACTAGCTACTTGAACCCATTGTGGGTCCTTGCTCGCAACGAGCACGTTATCCGAACTAACCAGTTTGCGACTGTAATTCTGATGCCGGTAAAAGCCCAAGTACAGCCCTACACTTTGGCGTTGGCTGGCGTAGGTGGTATTGATTTCAGCGGATGGATTTTGGAAAGCCGGTTTGAAGCTTCGTCCCTCTGGAAGCACCGCTTGCCAATCTGAGGCCAGAACCGTCGGTGCAGTGAAGGGGATTGGGCCGACATCCTCACCCCGGTCAATAGCCCACAGCGCGATGTGGGGCGACGCCACTAACACCGCAAAGCATGCCACGGGTATCCATAGCTCTGCGGGGGTCATGGGTTGATGTTGCACCGGAGAGCCCGTGCTGCCCAAACTCATCACTTTCTCGGGCTCAGCCCAGCGGGCACCAATGATGAACATCAGCATAATGACGACACCAAAAAAAAGCCAGCCGTAAATCAGATGATCGACCCCAGCAGCGAGTTTGTTGCCTGACAGGTGCCCCAACATGACGATCATGTAGGCCCGCAACCAGTTAGCAACAACTGGAACCACAATGGAAACGATCACGAACAGGACTCGGCGTTGGGTGGATTGGTAGTTCAGGTAGGCAAATAAAGTGCCCACCGTCAGCGAGGCAATCAGATACCGCACGCCACTGCATGCCTCCACCACAGACCAGTTGCCAGAGGGAATAACAAACTGAAGCCCATCCCGGTAAACCGGAATGCCGCTCAGGCGCAGTGCGATGACCGTGAAATTCGCGGTCCACTCCATCAACTGGGGCATCAGAAATTCACCAATGGGCACAGCAAAAAACAGGAAGCCGAGCGGAAAAATGATCAAGCGCGCTACAGATATGCCCAGCACGGCGGGTACGGCTAAAACCAGTAACGCCACAAATGCCAGTTGGGTCACCGCGTTGACTGCCACCAAATCACCCAATAACCAGGAAAACGCAGCACCAGCGATAATCACAGATGCTCCAAGCATTGGCTTCGGTGTGAGCCCTGCAATGACCTGGCGCTGTCGCCACACCAGCCACAACACTATAGGCGGAACCAGAAAACCATGGGTGAAGGTTTCAGACCGGGCCCAAATTGTGACCATGGCAGTGCCAGTATCCCGGTACAGAAATAAGGTCCAGGCCAAAAGCAGGATCAATGCGGTAAAGGCTTGACGCCACGGCTGCGCCACATAGGAGCCGCCCTCAACAACCTGCGGATTGACGAAGTGTTTCATGCGGTCTCTTGTACGTCCACTTGTGCCGGCGGCTTGACATCCAGATACTGGTCAATACTGGCCAAATGGTTGGCCCAGCTATAGCTTTTTACGACCCGCAGCCTGCCGGACTGACCCACCGCAGCAGCTCTGGCAGGCGATTTAAGCAATGCATTAATCTCGCGAACAAAGTCGTTGGCATCCTTTGCGGAGATCAACTCTTCGCCGGTATGGGCTTCGATGACGTCCACACAAGACTGCGACGCCACCACCGGCCGATCCATCGCCATGGCTTCGAGTATTTTATTTTGGATACCACGGGCTACCCGTAACGGGGCGACGACGACCGTAGCATATTGCAAGTAAGGCCGAACGTCCGTCACAGTGCCTGTGACCACCACCACGTCGGACGCCAAAGCCTGCACCGCTGGCGAAGGACTACGCCCCACGATGTAGAAGCGTATTTGCGGCCACATCTGGTGCAATGCGGGCAAAACATCGCTTACAAACCAACTAACGGCATCAATGTTAGGCCAGTAGTCCATCGCTCCGGTAAAAACCACCGGAATCTGCGCCAGCTTTGATGGAACATCTGCAAAAGGGGAGGGTCGGGCAGGATCGGGCGAAAAATAATCGGCATCGACGCCATTACTCATTGCTTGAACAATATGAGCGCATTCCGGTGCCATTTTCCGGAACAAGGCGGTTTCATTCTCGGT